>JASLIH010000321.1 GCA_030152105.1 Actinomycetes bacterium | reverse complement strand
CCTGGCCCATGAAGGCGTCCAGATCGGCGGCAACCCTCTCCGGGCGCTCCCAGTTCGGGCTGTGGCCCGTCGCCGGATACACCATCACCCTGGCCCCGGGAATTCTGGCCGCCAGGTGATCCTCCTCCTCCCGCGGCAACCACCGGTCCCACTCCCCCCAGATGAGTAACGTCGGCGCGGTGATCCGCCCCAGGTCGGCCCCATCATCAAACGCGAACAGGCCATCCAGGGCGCTCTTCCAGACCCGGGCCGGCAGCTTGAGGCTCTCGGCAACCAGCCGCTCAAAGAACGCCTCGGGCAGGGTGACGTGAGCGGCGGCCCCCTGGAGCTCCCGCACGAACTGCACCGGCACGGGGTCCTGGAGGCCGCGCACCGCCGTCTGCAACTCCAACTCCTCCTCATTGTCGCCCAGCGACGCCGGGGAGCCGATCAGGACCAGCCGGACGACCCGCTCAGGGTGGGCCTCGGCCACCCGCCGGGCGACCAAGCAACTCCCCGAGTGGCCGACCAAGCTGGCCCGCTCGATCCCGACGGCGTCCAGGAAGGCCACCACGTCGGCGGCGAAGTCCTCGACGGTGTAGCAGCATTCCGGGCGCTCGGAGTCCCCGTGGCCGCGCTGGTCCAAGGCGTAGGCGTGGTAGTGCCCAGGCAGCAGGGGCAGGACCCGGCTGTAAGAGAACCACGAGTCGGTGTAGGCGGGCAGGAAGATGATCGGCGCCCCGCCCGGGTCGCCCTGCTCGGCGTAGTGGACCCGCGGGCCGCTGCCAAGGCGTGTGGTGGCAAACCGAAGCTGCGGAACCTGTTGCTGCATGGCTGCCTCTCTGGCACTCCGATCCTGCACAGGGTGTCCATCCTACGGCGGCCACGGCGACCGACACCCCGACAGCGTCGGGCGAGCCGCTCGCGATCGCGAAGCCGACGACCCCTCTGGGTTGTAAGAGACGGGCTCGCCGGTGTCAAAACACCTCAGGGACAGTCGCATTGGTACCAGGGTTGCGGCCGGTCACGTTACCGCGGCCGTGGAGCTGACGTTCCCATAGGGCGGTCGGCGTTATCGCGCCAGTGCGTTCCGCGCGAACTCGTAGCGGTGATACGCACGGTACTGCCCCGAGCCTCGGCCGAAGTAGTGCCAGTCGGGGAAGTTGAAGTCGGCCGTAACCGACCTGGGGAGCAGAAGCGATGCCTCCAGGAACGCCTCGAGGTCAGGGATGCCGTAGATATTGACCGGCCAACCTCCCTCTTCGAGGTAGTCCATCAGCTCCCTGATCCCAGTTGTCCGCCAGTCCAGCGACCAGCGGTTCACTCCCCAGGACCGCAGTGTGGCCAGCACTTCCCTGGCATGTGCTGGCGCGGCCAGGAGCAACGGGCCGAGGAAGTCGACGGGGACAGAGATAGTCGCTGCAGGGTATGCCTCGGCCAGTCGCTGGATCCCGGACTCGCCCAGGACCTCGATGGACCCGTTGAACCAGAGAGAGTCCTGGTCGAAGTCCAGGGCGGTGGCGATGCTGAGCACTTGCTCGACGACGTCGCCGCCCTCCTTTAGGTCAAGGGCGACCGAGCGCTCCCGCTCGCGGAGCGCCTCTAGGCAGGCCTCTAGCCGGAACGGGTGCTCCGTTCGGTGCCACGGGGTCTCCTCGAACGAGTCATGGCGCAGCACCAACCGGCCCAATGGATCCCGTCGGATATCACACTCTGCCCAGTGGACGCCCGAGGCCAGGAACTGCCGCAGGTTGGCCTCGTCGTTCACGCCGTGCCAGACAAACTGCACCCGCCGACGCAATTCCTTCTCGGGGATCAGCTCCGCGAGGTCGTAGGTGGAGCCCCGGACCGTCCGCGGCGTTACCACGCGCTGGGACTCGAAGATCGTGTCGGCGTGCAAGAACAGGATCTCGTTGGTCCTGTCAGTCTCCGCCAAGGCCTGGATGGTGGCCGGCTCGTTGTCCACCACCGCCACCACACGCAACCCGTGTTGCTGGAGCCGGTGGATGGCGGCCAGCTTGGAGTCGACGACCTGTCGCCCCCAGCCGCAAGGGTTCATGGACAGCAATTCCGAGTCAAACGTGACCCGGTACGCTTTGCCCAGGGAGTTCAAGCTCTGAAGCGTGAGATCCCGGATCTCCTCAGGTCGGCCTGTGTTGAGGGCCACGCAGGTCGACGGCTGCAGCTGGAACCACCGGATCACACCGAGAACTCCCCGGTAGGGCTGGTTCGCCGCCAGGATCCCATCGGGGCTCCACAGATGCTCGTCGTACCAGGCCATAACATCGGCGCGGACGGCGGCGGGGAGCGCCAGGGCTCTGAGAAACTCATCGATCCGGTTCTCATGGACAGTGACGTCTTCGGCACGGAGCCCGTGGAAGTACTCGCTGCCGTGCTCCCGGTCGTAGCCGAGGAGCGCGTGCACCACCAGGTGGCGGAGGTCGAGGATGGTCCCGTCGATATCGAACACGATGCAGAGTTGCTGGTCGGGGTAAGCCCGACGCATACGTTCGTAGTGGACTGCGAGCTCCCACATCCAGTCCGTGCCCGGCCCGTCAACCGGCTCCACCGGGCCCTGATCACTTGAATGCAGATATCCGTCCGGGACACGGGCCTCAAGGTGCTCGCCAACTCGACCCATCCCACTCTCATCCGCGAGCAGGCCGAGCCGGACAGCTGGGAGTGGCTGCCGCAGTACAGGGGCAGGTTCCATCGCCAGGCGAGCCTAGCATTCGACCTAAAGCGCCAATACACCACTGGATGGCGGCTGGGTATCGCACGGATGATCTCCAGATGTCTGGTCTTCAGGGACGCCAAGCCGGGAGGGCCCCCGCCGGCAGCGGTCCGACGCACCGTAGACCGGTCATCGTGGACCCCCGATGACGCGACGGTTCTCCGCAGGGAAGTAGAGCGGAACTGGAGCGACCTTCCGCCTACGAGGCGGATGCTCGGCGTCGACCTGGACGGCTCCAGTCGGATCTGGCCTGCTCACGTGGATGGCCTGTCGGTGTAGGCGGCTCCAGCCGGATCCAGACGGATCGTCTGGATGATCAAACGGATGATCAAGGGCTGTCCGACAGAATCGGGTGCCAAGGCAGGTGGGCGTCGGGTGCTTGCCTGAGGGGGGTCTAGCGTTGGGGGGATATCACCCCGATCGGGTGAAGCCGGTTGCGGGCAGCGGGGCCATGATCGACCGGCAGGAAGCCAAATGGGGCTGGAGCTAGGCGCGGGGTCGCCCATCTGAGAGTTCGGCGTGGCTGGCGCTAGAGTGGCGTCCCGATTGGTGTGGAGGAGGTGCGAGGTGGCAGCGGCCGGCACGGCGGGGCGACCATCGGCGGGGTTGCGGCAGGTGCTGGTGCCACTCGCGCTGGCCCAGTTCATCTGCAGCTTCGCCGGGACCAACATGAACGTGATGATCAACGACATGAGCCAGGACCTGGACACCACCGTCCAGGGCATCCAGGTCGCGATCACCATCTTCCTGCTCGTCATGGCGGCGTTGATGATCCCCGGGGGCAAGCTGACCGACCGCTACGGCCGCAAGCGCCTGTTCACCCTCGGGCTGGTCGTCTATGCCATCGGGGCGTTGTTGAGCGCGGCCGCCCCTGGGCTGGGCATCCTCATCTTGGGCAACTCGATCCTGGAGGGGGTGGGCACGGCCCTGCTGATCCCGCCCGTCTACATCCTCACCACCCTGCTGCTGCCCGACCTGACCTCCCGAGCCCGCGCGTTCGGGGTGATCAGCGCGGCTGGTGGGGTCGGGGGGGCGTCGGGGCCGCTGATCGGTGGGGTCATCACCGAGGCGATCAGCTGGCGGGCTGCCTTTGTCTTCCAGGCCCTGGTCATCGCGGTGATCATCTGGCTGGCCCGGCGGGTCAACGATCCCCTCCCCCCCGACCCCAGCCGCTCCTTCGACACCGGCGGGGCCGTCTTGTCGGCGGTCGGGCTGATCCTGGTCGTGATGGGGATCTTGGCCGCCGACAACAACGGCTGGCTGATGCTCGCCTTGCTTGTCGCGGGCGGGCTGGTCCTGGCCTGGTTCTTTGGGTGGATCCGGGCCAAAGAACGCGCCGGCCAGGAGCCGCTGCTGTCCACAGCGCTGTTCCACAACCGGACCTCCAATCTCGGGCTGGTCACCCAGAACGCCCAGTGGTTGCTGCTCATGGGCGTCTCGTTCGTGGTCGCGGCCTACCTCCAGGTCGTGCGGGGCTATGACGCGATCCAGACCGGGGTGATCTTCACCGCCGCCACCGCCGGCCTGCTGGCCTCCTCGCTCGGCGCCGAACGCTTCGCCACCCGGCGTCCCCAACGGACCCTCATCCTGGCCGGCTTTTTGGTCACCATCGCCGGCATCGGCCTGCTGTTGGCCATGGTGATCGGCAACCCCAGTGTCTGGGCCTTCACCCCCGGGTTGTTGCTGATCGGCCTCGGGCTGGGGCTGATGCTCACCCCCTCGGTCAACGTCGTCCAGTCGGCCTTCCCCGAACAACGCCAAGGCGAGATCTCCGGGCTGTCGCGCAGCATCTCCAACCTCGGCTCCTCGCTCGGCACCGCCATCGCCGGGACCATCCTGGTCGCCGGCATCACCACCACCCCCGAACGCTCCTACGGACTGGCCATGCTCGCCCTGGCCACCGTCGGCCTCGGAGGGCTCGCCGCCACGCTCCTGCTCCCCCGCACCCCAGCACCAACCCCAGCCACCACGTCCACACCATGACCTACCGCCCCAGGCACTCGGCACGTCCTAGCCCAGACGAGCCGCGGAGACAACCCCTAAGGCGGACAGGCCAGCGTCACGGAGAGGGGGAACGGTGAGCGCGGAGCAGCCGAACATCGTGGTCTTTCTGCGAAAACCTGGGCTGGGGCGAGGTCGGCTGCTACGGCGACGGCGTGCTGTGCGGCGCGCCGACACCCCGCATCGACGCGTTGGCCCCAGGGCTTGCGGTTGTTGAACCTCAACGTCGAGACCCCGTGTCCCCCCAGCCGCTCGGCTCTACTGGCGGGCCGGCACCCGATCCGGCGACCAGGCTGACGTCCAGAGAGGGGAGGGATTGTGAGGCTGCGGTTGTTCCCGTCGCTGGCCGGTTACCGGCGGGGCTGGCTTCGGGGCGACGGCCTGGCCGGGCTGACGGTATGGGCGATGCTGATACCCCAGGCGCTGGCCTACGCCACGATCGCGGGGGTCTCGCCGGTGGTCGGGCTGTACGCGACGCCGGCCGCGCTGGTGCTGTACGCCGCCTTCGGCAGCTCCCGGCACCTGGTCGTCGGGCCGATGTCGGCCACGGCCGCCCTGTCGGCGGCCGCCGTGGCCGACCTGGCCACCCAGGGCAGCGGCCCGTTCGTCGCCCTGACCGTCACGCTGGCGATAACCACCGGCATCATCGGGGTCGTCGCGGGGCTGGCCCGGCTGGGCTTTGTGGCCAACTTCATCTCCGAGCCGGTGCTCAAGGGCTTCATCATCGGCCTAGCCCTCACGATCATCGTTGGGCAGCTGCCCAAGCTGTTCGGGATCCCCAAGGGCGAAGGCGACTTCTTCGAGCAGCTGTGGCACCTGCTCGGCAACCTCGACCAGACCCACTGGCTGACACTGCTGCTCGGGCTGGTATCGCTGGCACTGATCCTGGGGCTTAGGCGGGTCGCTCCGATGGTTCCCGGGTCGCTGGTCGCGGTCGTGTTCGGGATCGCCGTCGTCCAGCTGTTCGGCCTGGACCGGCACGGCGCGGCCATCGTCGGCCACATCCAACCTGGCCTGCCCCCCCTCGGGTTGCCCGACGTCGCCGCCGTCGACTACCTCAAGCTGGCCCCGGCCGCGGTCGGGATCTTGGTGGTCGGCTTCGCCGAGGGCCTCGGCGCGGCCAAGACCTATGCAGCCCGCGAGCACTACGAGGTCGACGCCAGCCGCGAGCTGCTCGGCCTGGGGGCGGCCAACCTCGGCGCCGGTCTGTCCAGCGGCATGGTCGTCAGCGGGAGCCTGTCCAAGACCGCGGTCAACGGCGCCGCCGGCGCCCGCTCCCAGCTGTCGGGGCTGGTCGTGGCCGCCCTGACCATCGTCACCTTGTTGACCCTGACCGGACTGTTCCAGCGCCTGCCCCAGGCGACG
>JASLIH010000282.1 GCA_030152105.1 Actinomycetes bacterium | reverse complement strand
ATGCTATCGCGGTGGCCGGGGCTCGGCCGGTGTTCCATACTCGAGGACTCCTATCCAGGGGCGCTGTGGCCTGGCACAGTGTTGGAGGGGTGGTCCGGTGACGACACACCTCGGTGACCTTCTCGACGACGCCAGGCGCCGAACCTTCGTGGGGCGTCGGCCCGAGCTGGCCAGTTTCGACGACGCCCTGGGAGGGCGGTCGCCGAGGCGGGTCCTGCTCGTGCACGGCCCGGGCGGCATCGGCAAGACCACGCTGCTGCTGGAGTTCCGTGGCCGGGCGCGGGACGCCGGCCGGACCGCCGTGCTGATCGACGCGCGGGAGATCGACCCTTCGCCGGAGGGGTTCGAGCAGGCCGTCCTGGCCGCGCTCGGTGGAGGGCGGGGCAACGGCCAGGCCGCCGAGCTGCTCGCGGGCGCCGTCCTGCTGATCGACGGCTACGAGCAGCTCCGCCCGATCGACGGATGGCTGCGGCAGGCCTTCCTGCCCGCCCTGCCGGCCGACGGCCTGGTCGTCCTGGCCGGCCGCGACGCCCCAGCCGCGCTCTGGCGCACCGATCCGGGCTGGCGCTCGGTGGTCGCCGTCCACCGGCTCGACCACTTCGACGAGGCCGAGAGCGACGAGCTGCTCGCTCGGGCCGGCGTCGCCCCGCCCGCCCGGGCTCACCTGGTCGGGCTGGGCCGCGGCCACCCGCTGGCCATGGCACTGCTGGCCGACGCCGCCGTCACCAGCACCGTCCCCGACAGTCTGGCCGAGGTCCCCGACCTCGTCTCGGCGCTGCTGGAGTCGCTGCTCCGAGGTGCGCCGTCCGACGCCCACGTGACCGGGCTGGTCGCCTGCGCCATCGCCTGGCTGACCAACGAGGAGCTACTCCGGGAGGTGGTGGGCCCCGACGCGCCCGCGGTGTGGGCGTGGCTGGAACAGCGGCCCTTCGTCGCCGGCGGCCCGCATGGGCTCTGGCCCCACGACCTCGCCCGGGACGTGCTGGACGCCGAGTTCGAGCGCCGCTCGCCGGAGCGGTACCGGTCGCTGCACCGGGTCGTCCACGACCATGTGGTCGCCGGCCTGCGCGCCGCCACCGGGCCCGACCGGCAGCTCCTGGCCCAGCACCTGCTGTACCTGCACCGCAAGAGCCCGCTCACCGCCGTGTTCTACGCGCTGCGGGCCCAGGGCTCGGCCGCCGTGGTGCCCGCGCGCCGCCAGGAGCACGACCAGGTCCTGTCGATCATCGAAGGGTTCGAAGGCCCGGCATCCGCCCAGCTCGCCGAGGGCTGGCTCGCCGACCAGCCGGACTCCCTCAGCGTGGTGCGGGACAGCGAGGGCGTGGCCGCCTTCGCCTACCACGTGCTGCACCCGACCGGCTCGGCGATGGAGCACCGGGACCCGGTCGTCCGAGCCGTGCTGGAGCACGTGGCGGCAGCGGGGCCGGTCCGCCCTGGCGAGCAGGTCGACATCGTCCGCTTCCTCAGTGGCCGCCGCGAGCACCAGCGCGACCGGTACGCGGTGCTGGCCGGCCCGGTGTCGTCGCTGCTCCTGTGGGTGTCGCGCCCGCTCGCGTGGTCGTTCGTGGTCGTCCTCGACGACGAGTTCTGGGGGCCGTTCTTCGACTATCTGGCGTTCGGCCGGGAGCTGGAGATCGAGGCCGGCGGCCTGTCCTATGTCGCCTACGGCTGCGACTGGCGGCGCATCCCGTTCGACCGGTGGCTCGACCTGATGACCGAACGGGAGCACTCGGGCGGTACCGGGCCCCCGCCGGTCTCCCTGCTGCGCCCGCCGCCGCTCGACCGGGCGCGGTTCGCCGCCGCCGTCAGGTCCGCCCTCCAGGACCTGCACCGGCCCGACCGGCTGGCGGCAAGCCCGCTGATGGGGTCCTCGCTGGCGACGGCGCCCGGCGGTCCCAGCGCCGACCGGCTCCGCGTGAGCATCGAGGACGCCGTCGGTTGCCTGGGGAACGAGCCCAAGGGCGACCTGCTGCGGGCGGTGCTGCAGCGCACGTTCGTCCGCGCCGCCCCGACCCAGGAGGCCGCCGCCGAGGTGCTGGGCCTGCCCTTCAGCACCTACCGGCGCCACCTGGCCAGGGCGCTCGAGCAGGTCACCGACCTGCTGTGGGCGGTGGAGATCGGCGAGGTGCGGCTGCCGCCGGCACGCCCGGGCAGCGGTTGAGCAGCAACTGAGCACCGTCTGACCTGGAGAGTGGGCACCGCTCCGGTTGACGCTGCCATGCATCGGTTCCTCACACCCTCGGAGGTGCATGGTGGCGGAGATCCTCGTGCTGGGCGCGGGCCTGGGCGGCCTGTCGACGGCCATGCTGCTCGCCCGCGGCGGACACCAGGTGACGGTCCTCGAACGCGACCCGGCCGAGCCGCCGCCGGCGGCCCAGGCGTGGGAGGCGTGGGAACGCCGGGGGATCAACCAGTTCCGCCTCCCGCACCTCATGCTGCCGCGCTGGCGGGCCCAGATGGAGCTGGAGCTCCCCGAGGTCCTCGACGAGCTGACGGCCGCCGGTGGCCTGCGCCTGAACATGCTCGCCATGCTCCCCGAGACCCGGCGCGGCCCGCTGCGCGACGGGGATGAGCGGTTCGAGACCGTGACCGCCCGGCGGCCGGTGCTCGAGGCGGCCGTGGCCGCCGTGGCCGGCCGCACGCCGGGTGTCACGATCCGGCGGGGCGTCGCCGCCACCGGGCTGCTCGCCGAACCGTTCCCTGGAACCCAGACCCCCCATGTCCGGGGGGTGCTGACCGCGGGCGGCCGGGCCGTTCGGGCCGACCTGGTGGTCGACTGCGGCGGCCGGCGCTCGGCCCTGGGGTCGTGGCTGGAGGCCGTCGGCGCCCGGCGGCCGGCCGAGGAGCGGGAGGACTGCGGCTTCGTCTACTACGCCCGCCACTTCCGCACGACCACCGGCGAGCTGCCCGCGGCCAGGGCGAACGTCCTCCAGCACTACGACTCGGTCTCGCTCCTTCACCTGCCGTCGGACAACGGCACCTGGAGCGTGGTCTTCACCACCAGCAGCCGTGACCCGGCCCTGCGGGCGTTGCGCGACCCGTCCCGCTGGGACGCCGCCCTGGCGCACTACCCGCTGGTGGCGCCCTGGGGCGAGGGGGAGCCGATCACCGGGGTCGACGCGATCGCCGGGATCGAGGACCGCCACCGGCGCCTCGTCGTCGACGACCGGCCCGTCGCCACCGGCGTGGTGGCCGTCGGCGACGCCTGGGCGTGCACGAACCCGTCGCTGGGGCGGGGAGCGGCGATCGGCCTGCTTCACGCCTGCTGCCTGCGCGACGTCCTGCGCGATGTCGACCCGGGCGACCCGGAGAAGCTGGCCCGGCGGTTCGACGAGGCGACCACCTCGGTGGTGGAGCCGCTGTACCGGATGACCCTGGGGTTCGACCGCCACCGGCTGGCCGAGATCGCCGGCGACGTCGACGGGACGCCCTATGTGACCGACGACCCCAGGTGGCGCATTGGCAAGGCAACCTTCGCGGCCAGCCTCACCGACCCCGACATCACCCGGGCGTACGGGTCGTTGGTGGGGCTCCTCGTCACCCCCGACGAGCTGTTCGCCACGCCGGGACTGGTCGACCGGGTGCTGCGGCTGGGGGCCGGCGCCCCCCGCTACCCGCTGCCGGGACCGACACGCCAGGAGCTGCTCGCCGCCATCGCCGACTGATCCCCGGACGCGTGCACGACCAAGGAGGCAACCATGCGCATCGCACTCGACGACGTCACCCTGGAGGTGGAGGACACCGGTGCCGGTACCCCGGTGCTGCTGCTCCACGGCTGGCCCGACGCCGCCAACGTCTGGCGCCACCAGATCCCGGCGCTGGCCGCCGACCACTATCGTGTGCTCGCTCCCGACCTCAGGGGGTTCGGCGGGTCGAGCAGGCCCGCCGAGGTCGAGGCGTATGTGGCACCGCGGATGGTCGGCGACGTCATCGGCCTGCTCGACCACCTGTCGATCGAACGGGCCCATCTCGTGGGCCACGACTGGGGGGCCGCGATCTCCTGGATGACCGCCGCCCTTGTCCCGGACCGGGTCGCCTCGGTCACCGCGCTGTCGGTCGGCCATCCCGCCGCGTTCCGGGCCGCCGGCTGGGGACAGCGGGAGAAGTCGTGGTACATGCTCCTGTTCCAGTTCCCCGAGGTCGCCGAGCAATGGCTGAGCGCCAACGGCTTCCGCAACCTGCGGCAGTGGTCGCGACACCCTGACATCGACCCGGTCGTCGAGCGTCTGGCCGAACCGGGGGCGCTCGCCGCCAGCCTCAACCTCTACCGCGCGATCCTGCCCCCGGCATCGCTGGTCGAGCCGCCCCTGGAGCTGCCGCCGGTCCAGGCTCCGGCCATGGGGATCTGGAGCAGCGGCGACCTCGCCCTGACCGAGGAGGCGATGACGGGCTCGGCGGCCCACGTGGCCGGCCCCTGGCGCTACGAGCGTCTCGACGGCGTCGGGCACTGGCTGCAGCTGGAGGCCCCCGAGGTGGTGAACGCCCTGCTGCTCGACTTCCTCGGCCAGCATCGCGACCGTGGGTCCTCCCGCCATGCCGACCTCGGCGCGGTCGCCGCCGGAGGCGGGTAGGGCCCGTCGTGACTTGAGTAGTCGATGCTCATGTCCGGCCACGCCGGTGTGCCTACGGTAGGAGCGCGGCATTCCCAAGCGAACTGGAGCATCCGATGCAGCACGGCATCCACAGCCCGCGTCTTCGCCGGAGCGGCGAGCCGGGCGGCGTCACGACCGACCCGCCGCTGGTGTCGGGTGAGCCGATACGGGAGTGGGCGTTCAGCGAGCTGCGTGGCGACTCCCTGGAGGAGGTCGAGGTCGACGGCGACACCCTGGTCGGCGGCCTGCTCCATGAGCTGCACGACTTCGGCCCGACGTCCCGCGACTCCGACGTGTTCGACCCCGACGGGTCGTCGCTGCCGCCCGACGGCATCGCCACCGGCCAGATCGCCTCCACCGCCGACGGCATCACCTACTGGGTCGGTGCCGAGGCTCCAAGGGGCATCGCCAGCCTGCCCGAGGACCCGATCGGTGGCCGCTCGCGGCTGACCCAGACCCGGTCGTTCATCAAGCGGGAGCTTGATGCGTCGCTGTCGTTCACGTTGAGCGCGGCGTTCATCGAGACGACCGACGGCAACGCCATCCTCAACCGCAGCTGCCCGCCGCAGCACGCCGACGGGTTGTTCTGCGACCTGGTCAAGGGTGAGCTGTTCCTCGACGTGCAGGCCTTCACCGTCCCGGCGGCGCCGGACATCATCCCCTTCGACACCTTCTTCCACGTCGCCGGCGGGGCCACGGTGAGCGGGTTCGCCGAGAACTGGGACAGCGACGCCTGGACGACCCGCTACTCCCAGCACCCGCTGTGGACGGTCGAGCACTTCGAGTTCGTGATCGACGACCTCGACGGCGCCCCCGAAGGTCTCGTGCTCATGATCCTCCGCGTGCCGCGAGTGTTCCCCATCGACCTGGCGGCGGTGGACGTCGGGCAGGCGTTCACGCTGCAGTCGTTCGCGATGGCGACGGCCTACAACCGCATCGCCGGGCCGCCCAGCGAGTTCGGTTCGTCGGCCACGGCGTTCCTGCGCGACCCGCAGGGCACCAGCAGCACGGCCGTCACCTTCAGCGGGCTGGAGCCAGCCGACGTGCCTGGCCTTGACCCGCCGGCCGAGACGCCGGTCGAGCCCGAGCCGTGCCCGCCGGGCTCGCCCGGGAACGCCGGCACCCTGCAGTTCAGCGCCGGGGGCTACTCCGTCGGTGAGTCGAACCCGACCCCGGTGGTCAGGGTGACGCGCACCGGCGGCACCACCGGCCCGGTCACGGCCACGGTCGCGACCAGCGACGGCACTGCCGTGGCCGGCACCGACTACACGCCGGTGCATGGCTCGGTCCTGTTCGCCGACGGCGACGACACCCCACGTGCCGTCGAGGTGCCAGTCCTGACCGACCAGCTCGGCGGCGAGGGCGACCGGACCGTCATCCTCACCCTGACCGAGCCCGGCGGCTGCGCCACGCTGGGGTCGCCGGCCACGGCCGAGCTGGTCATCCGCGACGACGACCCGGCACCACCCCGGGTGCAGCCGTACGGTCTCGACCCGGCCTGGGGCACGGGCGGCAAGGCGACGACAACGGCGTTCGGCGGCGACCGGTCGGCGATGGCGCTGCAGCCCGACGGGAAGGTCGTGATGGTCGGCGGGACGTTCACGGCGTTCGTCCTGGCCCGGTTCGACGTCGACGGCAACCTCGACAACAGCTTCGGCACCGGCGGCCTCGTCACCACCAACATCGGGGGCTCGTTCTCCCAGCAAGAGGCGCTCGGGGTGGCCATCCAGCCCGACCCCGACGGCAGGATCGTCGTGGCCGGCTACATCCGGAACGAGGTCGCCGTCGCTTGCTACCAGCCGGACGGCCAGCTCGACGAGACCTTCGGCACCGATGGCGTCGTCTCCGGCATCGTTACGGGACTCGCCAACGACGTGACCATCCAACCCGACGGCCGGATCGTCATCGCCGGCCGCACGCCCCCGAACCCCCCTCGCGGGGACGACTTCGACGATCTGTACGTCGCCCGGCTCCTTGCGGACGGACAACTGGACGGAAGCTTCGGCGGGGACGGTCTGGTGGTCACCGACGTCGGCGGCCTGAGCAACGAGGCCCAGAACGTCGTCGTCCAGCCGGCCGACGAGATGATCGTGCTCTCCGGCTCCAGCCGGAACCCGGGAAGCAGCGGGGTGGGCATCGACCACCACACCGACATCGCCCGCTACAGCCCGAACGGTCAGCCCGACCCGACGTTCGGGGACGGCGGCACATTGACCCTCGACGCCTTCGTCGGCGCCGACCTCGCCGTCCAGCCCGACGGCCGGCTCCTGCTCGTCGGCACGGCCGACACCACGCCACCGACCTCGCCTCCGGGCAGCGTCACCGAGCTGTCGGTGATGCGCCTGCTCCCCGACGGCACCCCCGACGAGACCTTCGGCGACCACGGCACCACCAACGTGTCGGTGACAGCACTCACCTCGGTGACTGGCGACCCCGGCCGCGACGGCGGCGCGGCCCTCGCCCTCCAGCCCGACGGGCGAATCGTCGTCGCCGGCGCCACCGGCGGCCCCAACGCCAACTTCGCCGTCGCCCGCCTGCTCCCCAACGGCACCCTCGACCCCGACTTCACCGACACCGGCGTGATGACGATCGACTTCTTCGGCTTCACCGACCTGGCCGAGAGCGTCGCCGTCACCGACGACGGCAGCATCCTGGTCTCCGGCCTGGCCCGCGACAACGTCGACGGCTACGGCGTCGCCCGCCTGTCCCCCAGGACACCGGCCCGACCGGGCCGTGAACCGGGATTCCCGGGTCCCCGAGACGCTGGCGTCCGCCGCCGGTTACGGCTTGCGGCCCATGCCGGCGACCTGGTCCATCTCGCGGGGAAGGTCGCGACCGATGGCGACGGGGTCGGGCCGCCACCGGGGGCACGACACCACGCCGGGCTCCACGAGCTCCAGCCCCTCGAAGAAGTCGGCGATCTGCTGCGCGCTGCGGAG
>JASLIH010000270.1 GCA_030152105.1 Actinomycetes bacterium | reverse complement strand
GCAGGTAGTCGGTGAGGCACCAGCCGAGCACGGCCGCGCCGGTGGCGGTGTTGGTGGCGATGAACGCCTGGGCGGCCAGGCCGTTGGCGGCCAGGGCGCTGCCGGCGTTGAAGCCGAACCAGCCGAACCACAGGATGCCGGCGCCGAGGATGGTCAGGGTCAGGTTGTGCGGGACGATCGCCTCCTTGAGGAACCCGCGCCGCTTGCCGATCACGATGGCGGCGGCCAGGGCGGCGAAGCCCGAGTTCATATGCACGACGGTGCCGCCGGCGAAGTCGAGCGCGCCGAGCTCACGCAGCCAGCCGCCGGGTGCCCACACCCAGTGGGCCAGGGGCACGTACACGAGGAACAGCCACAGGGTGGTGAACAGGGCGAAGGCCGAGAACTTCATCCGCTCGGCGAAGGCGCCGGTGATCAGGGCCGGGGTGATGGCGGCGAAGAAGAGCTGGAAGACGGCGTAGGCGATGGCGGGGATGGTGGCGGACAGGTCCGGGTTGGGCTCCTGACCGACCCCGGCGAAGCCGAGCCAGTCGAGGCCGCCGATGAACTTGTTGCCGGGGGAGAAGGCCAGCGAGTAGGCGGCCAGGACCCACAGGACGGAGACCAGGCCCATGCAGAAGAAGCTCTGCATGACCGTGGCCAGGACGTTCTTGGCCCTGACCATGCCGCCGTAGAACAGCGCCAGGCCGGGGATCATGAACATCACCAGGGCGGCGGAGATGAGAACGAACGCGGTATCGCCGGAATCCAAGGCGGCACCCCTTTCTGCGTCGGAGTCGTACCGGCACGCCCAGTAGGTACAGGAGCGGTGTTGCCAGGAGGTTTCCTGGCCGTTCTGCGGCCGTAACGGATTCGGCTCGCCCTGTCCGCGGGGGTTGATAGGGTCGTGGCGGAAACTGAGGAGGTTGCCGGGTGACGCGCAGCTACCGGATGGCACGGCCCGAGGAGCACCGGGCCCTGATGGTCCAGGACGCCCAGGCGTTCGGCGACTCCACCACCAGCATCAGCATCGACCGCTCGGTGGCCCGCACCCGGGTCGAGGAGCTGCGGGTGCTGGAGGAGGACGGGAACCGGCTCGGCCTGCTCCTGGCCCGCGGCCAGCCGGTGCGCTGGGGCGGCCGCCCGGTCCCGGCCAGCCAGGTCTCCGGGCTCTCGGTCGGGGCCGAGCACCGGGGCCGTGGGGTGGCGACCGAGCTGCTCCGGGCCTACCTGGCCGAGGTCCACGAGCGTGGGGCCGCCATCTCCACCCTGTTCCCGGCGGCCGTGCAGCTCTACCGGCGGGCCGGCTACGAGTACGCCGGCACACTGACCCTGTACGAGGCCGCCGCCCGGCACCTGCCGGTGGGCTGGCCCGAGGGCTGGCGGGCGGTGCCCGTCCCGGCCGACGACCCGGCCCCGCTCGCCGAGCGCTTCGCCCGGGTGGCCGCCGGCCGCAGCGGCCAGATCGACCGGGAGGCCGACTGGTGGCGCCAGTTCCTGCTTGCCGACCGGGGCAGCGGGCCGCCCCAGGTCTTCCTGGTCGACGGCCCGGACGGCCCCGACGGCTGGGCGATCCTGGCCGTCAGCAGCGACGTCTCGGCCAGCGAGGTCCGCACCAGCGTCCAGGTGGTCGACTGGGGAGCGGCCAGCGAGGCCGGCTGGCGGTCGCTGCTGACCCTGGCCGCCGGCTTCTCCTCGCTGGAGGCCAGCGTCCACTGGAAGGGGCCAGACCCCGAGCCGCTGGCGCTGCTCGTGGCCGAGCAGGACATCCGCCAGCTGCGCCAGGATCGCTGGATGGCCAGGGTGGTCGACGTCCCTGGGGCGTTCGCCGCCCGGGGCTACCCGTCGGGGCTCCGCGGCCGGATCACCATCGGGGTCAGCGACGACACCTGCCCGTGGGTCGACGGCACCTGGACGATCGAGGTCGACGGCGGCGAGGGCAAGGCGGTCCGGGTCGGGGACGACGCCAGGGTCGCCACCACCGCCGCCGGGCTGGCCGCCCTGTTCGCCGGCTACCACGACCCCCGCGACCTGGCCACCCTGGGCATCGTGGACGGCCTCGACCAGGCCGACGTCGAGTTCCTCCAGGCCATGCACGCCGGCCCCAAGCCGTGGAGCCCCGACTATTACTGACGCCTACCGGCCGATCGACCCCGCCGAGCACGAGGCGGTGGCCCGGCTCATGGTCCTCGGGCTGATGGTCGGGGCCAAGGTCGACGACTACATGGAGCGGACCCGGCCCGAGGACTTCCGGGTGGTCGAGGCCGACGGCGAGATCGCCAGCCTGCTCCAGTTCGACCGCCAGGCCCAGTGGTGGCTGGGCCGGGCGCTGCCCTCGGCCCAGGTCCTCCAGCTAGCCACCCCGCCGCAGCACCGGGGGGCCGGGCACGGCGGGCGGCTGCTGGCCGGCCTGCTGGCCGAGCTGCACGACGACGGGGTGCCGCTGGTCACCCTGACCCCGAGCACCTACCCGTTCTACCGCGGGGCCGGGTTCGAGGTCGCCGGCAGCTGGACCATGTACGAGGCCAGGGCCGAGCACCTGCCCCGCCGCACCGCCCCCTACCGGGCCCGGCCGGTCTCGCTCGACGACCCGGCCGAGCTGGCCGAGGTCTACCGGCGGGTCGCCCCCTCCCGCCACGGGGCTCTCGAGCGGGGCGAGCGGTTCTGGCGCCGGCTGGCCCGGCGCGGCAAGGACAAGACCATGGCCGCCTTCGTGCTCGACGGCCCCGACGGCCCTGCCGGCTGGGCCGTGGCCACCCTCGAGTTCCGGCCCGACCCGGCGCCCTTCCAGACCCGGGTCGAGGTCGCCGACTGGGGTTGCCTGCCCGGCGCCGACGCCGCCCTGTTCGCCCTGTTCGCCGGCTACGCCTCCATGAACGGCATGGTCGCCTGGAGCGGCCCCGACCCCGACCCGGCGGCCATCTACGCCCTCGAGGACCGCTTCGCCCACCTGGTCGACCGCTGGCACTGGATGCTGCGCCTGGTCGACCTGCCGGCCGCCCTCCAGGCCCGCCCCTGGCCCTCCGGCGTGGCTGGCCGGGTCGAATTCCGGGTCGACGACCCGCGCTGCCCCTGGAACACCGGCAGCTGGCGCCTGGAGCTGGAGGGCGGTCAGGCCCGGGTCGAGCGGACCCCGTCCCCGGCCGCGGCGTCCGTCGCGGCCCCGACGGCCGACATCCGCGGCCTGGCCTCACTGTTCACCGGCTTCGCCACCCCCGACGACCTGGTCAGGGCCGGCCTCGTCAGCGGCTTCGACCCCGGCGCCGTCGAGCTCCTCCGGGCCGCCTTCGCCAGCCCACGGCCCTGGACGGCCGAGTTCTACTAGCTGGTCCAGCGGGCCAGTCGCTGGCGGACCACGGCGATCACGACCACGGTGGCCAGGAGGTGGAACAGCACCAGGCCGAGCTGCCTGGCCGTCGAGACGTCGATCGAGAAGGCCGGCAGAGCCGACAGCGCCCCGAAGGCCACGGCCAGGATGGCCCACAGGCGGACACCCGAGGGTCCCCGGCGGGTCAGCAGCCACAGGACGACGGCGCCGACCAGGCCCGAGGACGCGGTGATGAAGAGCACGGCGCTCAGCGGCAGGGAGGTCAGCTCGGTGCCGCCGGGCCGGCTCGGGATCTGGAGGCCGACATCGAGGACCTGCTGGAGCAGGACCCAGACGAGGCCGTTGACGACGACGGCGGCGAGAGCGGCGAGCAGGCCGGCCTGCCAGACGGGGCCGGCGGGCAGGGCGGTACGGGACGGGGTGCCGGTGGGCGCCTCGGTCATACGGACCTCCTGAGGGTCGATAGTTTAGATCGTCAACTATCGAACCTGTCCAGGGATTCCCCGAGGAGGAACTCGGCGATCTGGACCGCGTTGAGGGCGGCGCCCTTGCGCAGGTTGTCGGCCACCGACCAGAAGAGCACGGCCCGCGGGTCGGTCAGGTCGGCGCGGATGCGGCCGACGAACACCCCGTCAGTGCCGGCGCACTCCAGCGGGGTCGGGTAGTGGGCGGCGTCGGGGTCGTCGACCACGGTCAGGCCGGGGGCGGCGTCGCAGCCGGCCCGGAACGCCTCCAGGTCGACCGGGTCCCGGCAGACGGCCCGCACCGACAGCGAGTGGCCGACCAGCACCGGCACGCGCACACAGGTTGGGTGGGAGGCCAGCTCGGGCAGGCCGAGGATCTTGCGCGGCTCGTCACGCAGCTTCAGCTCCTCGACCGTGTAGCCCGACTCGGTGAAGCCCATGCACTGGGGGACGACGTTGAAGGCGATCGGTCGGGGGAACACCTGGCCCTCGGGCAGCGACTCGGGCCGGCCGCCCCGTCGCAGCAGCTCGCGGTCGCCGACCAGCTTGGCCGCCTGCTCGAGCAGCTCGTCCATGCCCTTCTGGCCCGACCCGCCGGCCGCCTGGAACGAGGTCGGGGTGATCGACTCGAGGCCGAACCGGTCGCGCAGCACGGCCAGCACCGGGGTCATGGCCAGGGTGGTGCAGTTCGGGTTGGCCACGATGCCGAGCGGGTGGTCGGCGGCCGCCTCCGGGTTGACGTCGGCGTCGACCAGGGGGACATCCGGGTGCATCCGCCAGGCGCTGGAGTTGTCGACCACCACGGCGCCGCGCTCGGCCGCGACCGGTCCCCATTCCCTGGACACGCCGCCTCCGGCGGAGAAGAAGGCCAGGTCGGCGCCGTCGAACACCTCGGGGGCGAGGGCCAGGACCTCGACCTCCTCGCCGCGCACAGGCAGCCGGCGGCCGGCCGAGCGGGCCGAGGCGACCAGCCGGACCTCGCCGACGGGCAGCTCCCGCTCGGCCACCAGCGTCCGGAGATCCTCCCCGACCGCCCCGGTGGCCCCGACGATGACCACTGTGGGATAGCTGACCCCCATCAGCGGACCACCGGCAGCTCGGCCGTGCCGTCGGGGTGCTCGTGGCGGAACTCGGCCTCGTCGGACAGGTGGAAGCGGTCGTGGATGGCCCGCACGGCCACGCCCACGTCGCTGGAGCGGATCACGCACGAGATGCGGATGGTCGAGGTCGAGATCATCTCGATGTTGACCCCGGCCTCGGCCAGGGCGTCGAACATCGCCGCCGCCACCCCCGGGCTCGACTTCATACCCGCCCCGACCAGGGACACCTTGGCGATGTCGGAGTCGGCCACCACCTCGGCCGCGCCGACCTCGTCCTGGAGGCCCTTGAGCACGGCCATGGCCCCGGTCAGGTCGGCCTTGGGGACGGTGAAGGAGATGTCGGTGGTGCCGCCGTGGGAGACGTTCTGGACGATCATGTCCACGTTCACGCCGTGCTCGGCGATGCCGCGCATCACCCGCGCGGCCACCCCCGGCTTGTCCGGCACCCGGACCAGGGTCACCTTGGCCTCCGAGGTGTCGTGCGGCACCCCGGAGACGATCGCCTTCTCCATCCGTCTGTCCTCCTCGCGAACCCAGGTCCCCGGGGCGTTGGTGAAGCTCGAGCGCACGTGCAGGACCATGCCGGTGCGCCGGGCGTACTCGACGCAGCGCAGCATCAGCACCCTGGCCCCGCAGGCGGACAGCTCCAGCATCTCCTCGTACGAGACCATGTGGAGCTTGCGGGCCTCCGGCACCACCCGCGGGTCGGCGGTGTAGACCCCGTCGACGTCGGTGTAGATCTCGCACACCCCTGCCCCAAGGGCGGCGGCCAGGGCGACCGCGGTCGTGTCCGACCCGCCCCGCCCCAGCGTGGTCACGTCCCTGGAGGTCGACACCCCCTGGAACCCGGCCACGATCACCACGTTGCCCTCGGCCAGGGCGTCGCTGATCCGCCCGGCCCGCACGTCGAGGATGCGGGCCTTGCCGTGCAGGGTGTCGGTGATGATGCCGGCCTGGGAGCCGGTGAACGACTTGGCCGTGACCCCGAGGTCGGCGATGGCCATGGCCAGCAGCGACATCGAGATGCGCTCCCCGGCGGTCAGCAGCATGTCCATCTCACGAGGCGGCGGGTCGGGCGAGACCCTCCTGGCCAGCGCGATCAGGTCGTCGGTGGAGTCGCCCATGGCGGACACGACCACCACGACGTCGTTCCCGGCGAGGCGTGAGGCGACCACACGCTCGGCAACGCGACAGATCCTGGACGCGTCACCGACCGAGGTGCCCCCGTACTTCTGGACGACCAGTGCCATCGGCGTTCCTTGCAGCGACTGCAGACGGGCGGGTCCAGCCTACCAACCCGCCGCCCCGCCATTTCACCCGATGCGCAACCGCAACCCCACCGCGACCCGGAGAGGAGGGTGGTCCGAGCGAGGAGTTGCTCCGCCATGCCCAGCCGTGCCGTGGTCTGGTTCCGCAGAGACCTCCGGGTGACCGACCACCCGGCCCTCCTGGCCGCCCTGGACGCCGCCGAGGAGGTCGTCCCCGTGTTCGTGGTCGACCACATGGCGGGCCGCAACCGCGCCCTGGCCCGCTACCAGGAGGCCTCCTCCCGGCGTCCCTGACCTCGGCCGGTATCCGGTTGTGACTAGCGAGGGCTCGGGCCGGCCCCCGGTGTGCGCCACGCGGCGGAGCTACACCGGCATCTCGCGGCGGCCGGCGAAGGCTCGGCCGAGGGTGACCTCGTCGGCGTATTCGAGGTCGCCGCCGACGGGGAGGCCGCTGGCGATGCGGGTGACCCGGACGCCGAGGGGGTTGAGGAGGCGGGCGAGGTACATGGCGGTGGCCTCGCCCTCGATGTTGGGGTTGGTGGCGAGGATGACCTCGCGGATGGAGTCGGGCTCCAGGCGGCTCAGCAGCTCGCGGATGCGGAGGTCGTCGGGGCCGATCCCCTCGATCGGGCTGATGGCCCCGCCCAGGACGTGGTAGCGACCGCGGAACTCCTGGGTCCGCTCGATCGCGACCAGGTCGCGGGGCTCCTCGACCACGCAGACCAGGCTGGGGTCGCGGCGCGAGTCCTTGCAGATGCGGCACAGGTCCCCCTCGGCCACGTTCCAGCAGACGCGGCAGAAGTGCACCCGTGCCTTGACCTCGGTGATGGCCCTGGCCAGCCGCTCGGCGTCGACCGGCTCGACCTTGAGGATGTGGAAGGCCAGCCGCTGGGCGCTCTTGGGACCGATGCCGGGCAGCCTGCCCAGCTCGTCGATCAGGTCCTGCACGGGGCCTTCGTACATCGCCTAGATCCCCAGGCCGGGTGGCAGCCCCATGCCCTGGGTGATGCCGCCGAGCCGCTCCGCGGCCAGGTCCTTGGCCTTGCGCAGGCCCTCGTTGACGGCGGCGGTGACCAGGTCACCGAGCATCTCGACGTCTTCGGGGTCGAGCGCGTCCGGGTCGATCGAGACCGACTCCACCGTCTGGTCGCCCTTGACCCTGGCCGTGACCACACCACCGCCGGCCGTCCCCTCGACGACCTCCTCGGCCAGCTGGGCCTGGGTGTCCTCCATCTCACGCTGCATCTTCTGCAGCTGCTTGAGCATCTGGTTCGGGTTGAACCCGCCTCTGGGCATGCCCATTGCGCTACCGCCCTTTCCTGGCGCCCCGGCCTCCGCCCTTTCCGGAGTCGTTCGGGCGCTCCTCGATGACCTTCCCGCCGAGCTCCTTGGCGGCCCAGTCTGCCACCGCGCGGGCGTCGGCATCGGCGTCCATCGGGCGGCCCTCGTCGTTGGCCGGGTCGACCTCGAACTCGACCACCTCCTCGGGCGCGGGCGCCGGCCCTGAAGCGGGCGGTGGGTCGGGGTCCTCGGGGCCGGCGTGCTCGCCGACCACCACCCGGGTCTCGAGGCCGCCGCCCAACACCGCCTCCAGCACGCCGTCCACCTGCCGGCTGCGGCCGGCCAGCGCCTCGGCCTCGAACTTCCGGTCCTTGGGCAGCTCGACGACCAGCTGCCGGCCTTCGAGGGCGACCGGCCGGCCGTGGCCGAGGAAGCTGGCCGTCACCCGGCTCGCCGCCTGCACCCGTTCCAGTACCAGGGGCCAGGACCGCCGCACCAGGTCGAGGTCGACCGGGACCCGGGCCGGCGCCTCGGCCGCGCCCCAGCCGGCCTCCTCGGCCGGCGGCTCGGCCACCCGCTCCTTCGCCTTTGGCCTGGGCTTGGGCCCGGCCTCGGCGGCCGGGGCCGCGTCCGGCGGCGCCTCCGGCCGGTCCTGGCCCGGCGAGGCCGTGGCCGGGGCTCCCTTGGCCGACCCGGACCCATGGGCCGACGAGGCCGGGGCCGCCTTGGCCGACCCAGCGACGTGGGCCGACGAGGACGGAGCCGACCTGGCCGGAGCCGGGCGGGTCGCGGGCTCGGCCACCGCGGGACCCGGGGCGGCTTGCGTCGGAGGCTCGGCGCCGGCGATGGAGAGCCGGCGCTCCAGGCGCTCGATCCGGGCCAGCAGGGCCTCGGCGTCCAGCGAGGCCTCGGGAACGGCCGCCCTGGCCAGGCCGATCTCGACGACCAGGCGCTGGTCGGTGGCGGTGCGCAGGTCCAGGTACAGGTCGCCGACAATGGTGACCATGCGGCCCAGCTCACCCGGCCCGAACCGCTCGGCCTGGGCGGCCAGGCGCTCCCTGGTCTCGGCGGTCACGTCGACCAGGGTGGTCGACTGCGGCGCGACCCGCAGCACGTACAGGTCGCGCAGGTGCTCCAGGGCCTCGCGAGTGAACTGGTGCAGGTCGTGGCCGGCGTCGACCACCCGCTCGACGCAGGCCAGCACGTCGGCCACCCGATGGGCGGCCAGGGCCTCGGCCAGGTCGAAGCGGAGCTCGACCGGCAGCGCGCCCAGCACCTGGGCCACGTCGGCCAGGGTCACCTTGGGCCCGGCGAAGGTCAGCACCTGATCGAGCCGCGAGAGGCCGTCGCGGTGGGAGCCGTCGGCCGCCCTGGCCACCAGCTCGAGCGCGGCCGGCTCGATGTCGACCCCCTCGGCCTCGCAGATCCTGGCGAAGTCCTGGACGAGGGCGGCCGTGCGGATGCGGCGGAAGTCGTGGCGCTGGCAGCGCGACCGGATGGCCTCGATCACCTTGTGGGGCTCGGTGGTGCAGAAGATGAACCGCACATGCTCGGGCGGCTCCTCCAGGACCTTCAGCATCGCGTTGAAGCCCTGGGTGGTGACCATGTGGGCCTCGTCGATGATGTAGACCTTGAAGCGGGCCGCGGCCGGGGCGTAGCTGGCCTTCTCGCGCAGGTCGCGGGCGTCGTCGACCGACCCGTGGCTGGCCGCGTCGATCTCGGTCACGTCCAGGTTGGTCCCGTCGGTGATCGAGACGCAGGCGTCGCAGACGTTGCACGGTTCGGGGGTCGGGCCCTTGACGCAGTTGAGCGCCTTGGCCAGGACCCGGGCGGTCGAGGTCTTGCCCGTCCCCCTGGTCCCGCAGAACAGCATCGCGTGGTGGACCTGACCGGTCTGGATGGCGTTGACCAGCGTCCCCGTCACGTGGTCCTGGCCCACGATGTCGTGGAACGTCTGCGGGCGGTATTTGCGGTACAGGGAGATGTAGGCCATGGGAGGCCAAGGCTACCCCAGCCCCCAGACCGCCGGGGGCAGATGGGTGGACCGTGCACCTGCCGTCGAATCCGTCGCCCGAAGCGCTTGCACGAGCCGGTGGCTCGGGCCCGGCACGCCCGCGGCACCCGTCAGTGCCCGCTTAGCGCTGCTTCCTCCCGGACCTGACGCGATTCACAGGGTGACGTTGCGCGGGACCTGACCGTCAACACTCCG
>JASLIH010000326.1 GCA_030152105.1 Actinomycetes bacterium | reverse complement strand
GGGGAGCAGACAGACCGACTGCTGCAGGTACAGGGCGCCCAGGGCGCGGAGCCGCCGCCAGACCTGAACGCGCAGCGCTGGGGGCGCGCCGGCGGTCGAGACGGTGATGAGCAGCCAGCCCCGCTCCGACGTGCTCGCCTGGGTCATGCGCTCACCTCCCCGTAGGCTTGTGACGTTACATACGTAACATTATCATAGCCGCCGTGATGGTAGACTCATGTTACAGCTGCTACATCCCTGGTTCACAGAGGCGTCATCGCAGAACAGCGGAGGAAAGCGAAATGGGGAGGAGAAGGCGCAACCGCCAAGCACGCCGCATGGCGATGATGGCGGTGGCGGTTCCGATCGCCGCCTGGGGACTGGAACAGGCCGCCCAGCGGCTCGAGGGGCGCAACCCTGGGTCCGCGTGGCCGGGTCGGCTACGCCAGGGAGCCGACTGGTTGGGCGGGTGGGCCCAGGGCCCGCTGGCCGATCGGCTGCGCCGGCCGACCACCACCGTGACCCGGATCACCACGCCCGACCACCGGCCCGGCGTGAGCTGACATCATGCGATAGCTGGCCTGGTGCCGCCCGCCAACCTGCCGCGACATGGCGACAGCCGCGACGCGCCTCGCCCCGGGGCGGTGGGTGGGTCGGGCTCGATTGGTATCTGGGAACCAGGGCCGGATGCCAGGCGTCAGATGAGCATGGCCGATTCGGGCTGGCCGTGACGAGCAGCACGGTGGAGGCAGGCTATGTGGAGGCTCACCGCCGCAGTCGTCGCAGTGCTCGTCCTGGCCGGTTGCGCCTCCACTGCCGGCGCTGACCGCGACGGCCACCGTTCCGCCCCGACGACCCCAAGCCCTGGGACACCCGCTCAGGCCATGGCCGCGGCGCTGGCCTTCGCCGCCCACAGCGACCCCGAGGTCGGGGTGGTGGATGGCTATGCCGCCTTGCCGTTGGCGGTCCAGCGGGGTGAGCAACCCATCGACCTAGCCGGCGGCCACGCCAATCCGTGCGCTCGGCCGCCGACCCAGCGGTTCACGTCATCTGAGCGTGCTGTCATCCAGGCCACCTTCCACGGCCGCACCGTCTCCTTTGTCCAAGACCCCACCGCCGCGCTTCGCCAGCGCCCGCCTGGGTCGTTGCTGCTGGTCGCCACGCGGCCGCTGCTGGCCAGCCGGCGGGGCACGGTCATGGTGCTCAGCTGCGTGCCCGGTCCCCAGCAGGTCCTGGTCACGGTGCAGTGGGACGGCCACGCCTGGCGCGCCACGGCAACCGGAACCAGCAAGCGCTGAACTCGCCCTCGCAAGCGGTTCGCCAGCTGTGCTGAGTGCAGGCAGTTCGCCCGCCGGGGGAATCTCGCCCTATTCACGGGGGTTTTCCTGCTGTTAGATAGCTCGACGCCGTCGCGTCCGCTCTCGTGGGGAAGGGGTCGAGATGGGGTTCATCCTCCTCGCCAGCAGGCGCCTGCGCCTGACCGCCGTCCTTGCCGCCGCCGCGCTGCTGGTGCTCGCCGCCGGCCCGGCCCTCGCCAACGTCCCGCTCACCCAAGTCAGCAGCGACCCGTTCACCAACACCACCAGCCAGCACCGCACCGAGGTCGAGCCCGACACCTTCGCCTTCGGCAACACCCTTGTGAGTGCCTTCCAGGTCGGGCGGTTCTTCGACGGTGGCGGGTCGGCCATCGGCTTCGCCACCTCCACCAACGCGGGCGCCAGCTGGACCAGCGGGTTCCTGCCCGGCATCACCAAATTCCAAGGCGGCGGACCATTTGACCGGGCCAGCGACCCCGCGGTGGCCTACGACCCCCAAGACAACGTCTGGATGATCTCCTCGCTGGCCCTGTCGGAGGCTGGCGGGGTCCACGGCGCGGCCGTGGTCACCAGCCGCTCCACCAACGGCGGGCTCACCTGGACCAACCCGGTGACCACCGCGACCGGCGCCAACCTGGACAAGAACTGGATCGCCTGCGACACCACCTCCACCAGCCCGTTCTACGGCAACTGCTACACCCAGTACGACGACAACGCCAACGGCAACCGCATCAAGATGCGCCGGTCCACCAACGGCGGGCTCACCTGGGGGGCGGCGCTGAACACCGGCGATGCCGCCGGCGGCCTGGGCGGCCAGCCGGTGGTGCGACCCAACGGCACCGTGCTGGTCCCGTTCCAGAGCAACTCAGGGCAGATCCGCTCGTTCCGGTCCATCGACGGCGGCGTCAGCTGGCGGGCCACCGTGCTGGTCTCCACCATCCAGGCCCACACCGTCGCCGGTGGGCTGCGGACCAGCCCGCTGCCCTCGGCCGAGATCGACGCCGCCGGCACCGTCTATGTGGTCTGGCAGGACTGCCGGTTCCGCTCCGGCTGCGCCGCCAACGACATCGTCATGAGCAAATCGACCAGCGAGACCACCTGGGGGCCGGTGACCCGGGTGCCGATCGACGCCACCTCCAGCACGGTAGACCACTTCATCCCCGGGATCGGGGTGGACCGCTCCACCGCCGGCGCCACCGCCCGCATCGGGCTGACCTACTACTTCTACCCCAATCGCAGCTGCACCGCGGCGACCTGCCAGCTGGCTGTCGGGTTCATCTCCTCGACCAACAGCGGCGCCACCTGGAGCGCGGCGACCCAACTGGCCGGGCCGATGACCCTGTCATGGGTGGCCAACACCTCCCAGGGTCGCATGGTCGGCGATTACATCTCGACCTCGGTGCGGAACGGCGCCAACGCGTTCCCGGTTATTGCGGTCGCGCCCACCGCGCCCAGCGGCGGCACCTTCAACGAGGCGATGTACGTGCCCACCGGCGGCCTGCCGATCACCGGCGGCGCCCGCCAAGCACGCACCGGCCCGATGCTCGCGCCCAGCGGCACCGGCGGCCTGGCTGCCCCAGGATCTGGGTCGCCCCGCCGCGCCCGCTGACCGCGACCTGACCCGACCACAGCGAGGACCGGTTCCGGATGGGCCCGGTCCTCGGTGTGCTCGATAACCGATACGCCGGACGAGCTGCCAGCCGTCGGCTACACCTCATCAGAACGCCTCACTTCGCCCCCGACGGTCCACAGCGACCTGTCCAAACGCCGCTCGACAAAGCGGTAGGTTGCGACTTACTCGCACGGGGGAAGCCAGGCTTCAAATCCCCTCACCTCACCTCCAGCAC
>JASLIH010000241.1 GCA_030152105.1 Actinomycetes bacterium | reverse complement strand
GGCGCCGACGGACTGGTCCTGTTCAACCGCTTCTACCAGCCCGACCTGGACATCGAGGCCATGGAGGTCCTGCCGGCCCTGGAGCTGAGCAGCTCGGTCGAGCTGCGCCTGCCGCTGCGCTGGATCGCCATCTTGCACCGGCGCCACCGGGTGTCGCTGGCCGCCTCAACCGGGGTCCACCCCGCTGAGGATGTGCTCAAGGTCCTGCTGGCCGGGGCGGAGGTGGCCATGATGACCTCGGCCCTGCTGGCCAATGGCCCCGACCACCTGCGCCTGCTCGAGGTCCAGGTGCGCGACTGGATGGACGGGCACGGGTTCGAGACCCTCGACCAGCTCCGGGGGCGCCTCAGCCAGCGCTCGGTCCCCAACCCGGCCGCCTTCGAGCGGGCCAACTACATCAAGACCCTCGCCTCCCACGCCGTGTCGGGGTGACGACCGGGGCCACCCGGGCTGCCGGTCGGCGGCGGTGGCGGGGAGATGACGGTCGTGGTGGCGCCGGCCGCCCGGGGTACCCTCGGACGGGGTGGGGGACTCGTTGGGGCGTGAGGGCGGAGGTGACATGGGCGCAAGGGACATCCGGCCCGGCCGGGCGACGTGAACGGCGACCGGATCCGGGCCGAACGTCACGCCCGCGAGGTCGTCGCCGACATGCACTGGCGGGGCATGGTCGTCCCACCCCTGTATACCCGTATGGCCGCCGAGTTCCAGGACCTGATCGCCAGTGGCGACTACGCCGCCTGGGTCGCCACCGGGCCCAGCACCGGGCACACGTCCCGCCCAGCCAGCCGCTTGCGGCCCATGTCGCCAAGCCCTATCTGAACGCCACCTTGCGCGGTGGTCCAGCCGGTCAGCGGGGCCGGCCCTGCCGCAGCGCCTCCACCGACCTGGCGATCCGCCGCTGCCGGGTCTCCTCGGTCCTGGCCCCCGTGACCTGAAGGACATGCCAGGACCGGTTGCTGTAGGACAGCCCGTCGAAGGTCGCCCGGGCCGCCGGCTCCGCGTCGAGCGCGGCCGCCAGGTCGTCCGGCACCACCACCTCCCGGGGTGCGGTGTCCAGCTCCAGGTCGACCTCCACCTCGTCCCCCCCGGCGACCCCGGCCCCGGCCCGGTGCTCGGCACTCAGGCTGACCATCGCCTTCCCGCCCATCGAGGCCACCGTGCTGCGGTAGCTGTAGCCGTTGACCGTCACCGTCACCGCCGGCCGCTTCCCCGACCCAAGGGCCGCCATCACCTCACCGGGGACCTCGATGCCGGTGGCGGTCCTGCCGCTCTGCTGGATAGTGGTCCGGAACCGCATGTCGCTCCTCCGTCGCTTCTCCCCGAGCCGATCCCGACCTCGACCTCGATTCCTCCCATCAGTCGGTGAAGAACCGGGTCAGCACCGGGGCGAGGGCGGCGGGGTCGACGTTGTGCTGTTGGCCTTCGAGGTCGGCGCGCTGGGCGTTGGGGATCAGGGTGGCGAGGGCGTCGGCGCTCTCTTCCATGAAGTCGAAGCTGGCGCCGCCGACGATGATGAGGGTGGGAACGGGAACTGCCTTGGCGATCTCGGTCGGGAGGGTGTAGTCGCCCATGACGGTGGCGTCGTAGGCGAGGGTGTGGGCGATGGCCTCCTGCTGGGCCCACCAGGGGGCCTGGCGGGCGTTGGCCACGAACTCGGGGGGGAGCCCGACCACCTTGGCCATGAAGTACTCGGCGGCGTCGCCACGCCGGCCGGACTCGACCAGCTCGCGGTAGACGCTGGCGGTGTCGTCGGGCAGGTCGGGGCGGCCGTTGACGTTGTAGGGCGGCTCCCACATGGCCAGCTTGGTCACGGGGGCGCCGCCGGCGGCGGCGTGCATGGCCAGGGCGGCGCCCGAGGAGGTGCCGTAGAGGTTGGCCGACCCGCCGGCGGCCTCGATCACGGCCGTGATGTCCTCGATCTCGCGCTCGATGGCGTACGGCGGGGTGTCGCCGGAGTCGCCGCGGCCGCGGCGGTCGAAGTTGTAGACGGTGTGGTGGGCGGCCAGCTCGGCGGCCAGGCCGGCGTTGGCCATGCGGTCGGTCGAGCCGCCGCTGACGAGCACGACCGGCGGGCCCTCGCCGAGCCGGTCGTAGGCCAGGGTGGTGCCGTCGCGGGAGGTGACGGTGTCCATGGTGCGCTCCTTTGCGGTGTGCGGGCCGGTGCTCGGCGCCGTTCATGAGGTGGTCGGAGCCGCCGGCACCTTCTCGACATCGGCCCGTGGATCTTCTCAGGGCTCGAGGCGGGCCGCCCGGCCCTCAAGGTAGCGCTGCTCGGGGAGGCTGGTGGTCCGGCGGGCGGCCGCCCGGTAGCGCTCGCGGGCGGCCGCGGTGTCGCCGGCCAGCTCCAGCAGATGGGCCCGGACCGCCTCCAGGCGGTGGGTCCCGGCCATCCGGCCGTCGCTGTCCAGGGTGGCCAGCAGCTCGAGGCCGGCCTGTGGCCCGCGGACCATGGCCAGGGCCACGGCGTGGTTGAGGGTCACCACCGGGCTGGGGGCGACCTGGGCGAGCAGCTCGTAGAGGACCAGGATCTGGCGCCAGTCGGTGTCGTCGGCCCGGGCCGCCTCGTCGTGGACGGCGGCGATGGCCGCCTGGAGCTGGTAGGGGCCGATCGGCGCTCGGGCCAGCGCCGAGGTGATCAGGGCCACCCCCTCGGCGATGGCGGCCGCGTCCCAGCGGGACCGGTCCTGCTCGGCCAGGGGGACGAGGCTGCCGTCGGGCCGGGAACGGGCCGGGCGCCTGGCGTCGGTCAGCAGCAGCAGGGCCAGCAGCCCGGCGACCTCGCCGTCGCCCGGCAGGAGCCGGTGCAGCTCCCTGGCCAGCCGGATCGCCTCGGTGGTCAGGTGGGCGCGCTGGAGATCGGGCCCGGAGCTGGCCGTGTAGCCCTCGTTGAAGATGAGGTAGAGGACCTGGAGCACGACCCGCAGGCGCTCCGCCCGCTCGGTCGGGGGCGGCATGGCGAACCGGGCTCCGGCGGCCTTGATGGTCTGCTTGGCCCGGCTGATGCGCTGCGCCATGGTCGCCTCCGGGACCAGGAACGCCCTGGCCACCTGGGCGGTGGTCAGGCCGCCGACGGCCCGCAGGGTGAGGGCGACCTGCGAGGGGGGCGACAGCGCCGGATGGCAGCACAGGAACAGCAGCGTGAGGGTGTCGTCGGCGGCCGCCGGGAGGTCGGCGTCCGCGCCGGGGGCGACCAGCTCGTCGGCCGGCGAGGCGGCGGCGACGGCCTCCTCCCTGCGGCGGCGGGCCGACTCGCCGCGGACCTGGTCGGTCATGCGGCGCGAGGCCACCGTCACCAGCCAGCCCCGGGGGCGCTCGGGGACGCCGTCGGCGGGCCACTGGACGGCGGCGGCCAGCAACGCCTCCTGGACCGCGTCCTCGCACAGGTCGAACTGGCCGTAGCGGCGGACCAGGACGCCCAGGACCTGCGGGGCCAGCTCCCGCAGCAGGCCCTCGACCTCGCCGGTGCCGCTCACATCTCCATGCCGGCCGCATCCATCAGCGCCCGTACCTCGACGGTGGCGTGCGGGGTCAGGGCGCCGGCGATCTCGACCGCCCGCTCCATGCTCTCGACGTCGATCTCCCAGAGGCTGGCCAGCACCTCCTTGGACTCGCCGAAGGGCCCGTCGGTGACCGCCGGGACACCGTCGCGCAGGGCGACCGTCCTGGCATTGGTGGCGTCGGCCAGCCGGTAGATGCTGAGGAACTCGCCCGAGGCGGTGAGCTCGTCGATCAGGTCGTTGTGGACCGTGATCACCCGGTCGGCCTCCTCGGCCGGCAGCGCCCTCCAGGTGGCTGGGTTGCTGTAGATCAGCACCACATATTTCATTCCGAGCTCCTTTTCGCCCCGGGCATCGACCTCCGGCCACCGCGGTATAGGCTCGCAGAAAGGACGAAGGAGGGAATCGTGCTCGGAGACCATCCAGTCCACCCGGTGCTGCTGGCCAAGGACCTTGCCGCGGCGCGGGAGTTCTACCACGACAAGGTCGGGCTCGAGATCCTCATGGAGAACGACGACCTGCCCGGCCTCGAGACTGAGGACGGCATCGCCGACATCGGCTTCGCCTTGTTCGCCTGGATCATCGACCCGGGGAAGAACGCCCTGGGCATCATGCAGCTGAAGGGCTGACCGGCCGCGGCTGGCGACACAGGATCGCCGGCCGCGGGCAGGGGGAGGTCGAGGGGGATGGCGGGCAACAAGGTGGTTCGGCGGTCGGTCACGCTGCGAGAGGTGGCCGCGGCTGCCAGGGTGCATGTGGCCACGGCGTCGCGGGCCCTGGACTCGGAGACGGCCCACCCGGTGTCCCCGGAGACCCGCGCGCGGGTCAAGCGGGTGGCCGAGGAGCTCGGGTACCAGCACCACATGATGGCCAGGGGGCTGCGCCGGGGGTTCAGCTCGACCGTCGGGGTGGTCGTGGCCGACCTCGGGAACCCCTACACCCCCCCGGTCCTGCGCGGCCTCCAGAGCCGCCTCGAGGGCGCCGACTACATGGCCCTGATGACCGAGTCGCTGGACGACTCCCAGGTGCTGGAGCGGGCGGTCGGGCACCTCCTGGCCCGCCAGGTGGACGGGCTGGTGCTGCTGGCCGTGCGCTCGGGCGACCTGCACCGGGTGCTCGGGTGGGCCTCACGGGTGCCGGTGGTGCTGGCGGTGCGCAGCCTGCCAGGCTCCGGGGTGCCGGCCGTGACCCACGACGACCTCGGCGGGGCCAGGCTGGCGGCAGCGCACCTGGCCGAGCTCGGCCACCGCCGGGTCGTCCAGCTGCCGGGGCCGCCGGACATTCAGCCGTTCAAGGACCGCAACGTCGCCTTCGCCGAGGCCGCGGCCGAGTTCGGGCTGGAGGCCTGGGCGGTGAAGCCGTCCGGCCGGCCGGTGTTCGACGAGGGCAGGCGGCTGATGCACGTAGCCCTTGCCGGCGGGGACCGGGCCACCGCCGTGTTCGCCCACAACGACGCCATGGCCATGGGGGCGGTGCGCGCCCTGCGCGACGCCGGTCTCCACTGTCCCGGCGACGTCTCGGTGGTCGGCTACAACGACGTCCCCATGGCCGACTGCCTCGACCCGCCGCTCACCACCATCCGGCTCAACGGCGACCAGGTCGGCCGCCGGGCCGCGGAGGCCGTGCTGGCGGCCATCCGCGGGCTGCCCGCCTCTGACAGCGGCCCGCCCGAGCCCGCCGAGCTGGTCGCGCGGGCCAGCGCGGGCCCGCCGCCGAGCCGGCACCGGGAGCGGTCACAGGATGCGCCGCTCCCGGCGTAGCTGCCGGGTCGTGGCCGGCCGGGACACGTGGCGGCCCCGGTAGGGAGCCGCGCCCAGATGCTCGCGACCGGCCAGGGCGACCAGCAGGCCCGCGGCGGTGCAGGCGCAGGCGATGGCCAGGGTGGTCTGGACCCCGGCCCGGTCGACCAGGGACCCGGCCACGGCCAGGCCGGCCGCGCCGGTGACGTTGATGGCGGTGGTCATCCAGGTGCCCGACTCGGTCAGGGTCCCGGGGGGCGCCAGTTCGGCCGCCAGCACGTAGGCCGAGCTCTCCAGCGGGGCCAGCACCAGCCCGACCAGGGCCACCACGGCCCCCAGGGCCAGCAGTGACCCGGTGGCGGCCATCGGGGCGCTGGCCAGCACGAGCAGGGCGAGCAGGGCGAGGTAGCGCCGGCCGGGGGACCGGTGCCAGGTCCGGCTGCCGTACCAGAGGCCGCCGACGGCGCTGGCCGCGGCCCAGGCGGCCAGCGCGAGGGAGGCCGCCTCGGCCGAGCCGGCCTCCCTGGCCGCCCCGACCAGGCCGATCTCCCAGATGCCGATGGCCGCGCCGACCCCGGCCAGCGACAGGGCCAGGGTCCGCATGCCCGGGCGGCTCAGCGCCCCGGCCCAGCCGGCCCGGCCGGCCGCCTCGGCCCGGGTGCCGGCCTGGGCCCTCGACACCGGCGAGGCCACGAACCCCAGCGTCCCGGCGACGGCCAGGCCGCCTGTGGCCAGCACCCCGGCCGCCGGCCGGTACAGGGTGGCCAGCCCGCCGGCCAGCAGCGGCCCGGCCACGAACAGCAGCTCGTCCAGCACGGCGTCGAGAGCGTAGGCGGTCTGGAGCCTCGGGCCCTGGCCGACCAGCGACAGCCACAGCACCCGCATGGAGGCCCCCAGCGGCGGGGCCGTGGCCCCGGCGGCCGCGGCCAGCCCCACCGTGGCCGTGACCGCGGCCGGACCTGGGCGGGCGACCACGACCACGCCGACCAGGGCGGCCGCGAACGCCACGGCCATCGCCGGCAGGCAGCGGCCCTGGCCGTAGCGGTCGACCAGGCGGCCCCGGACCGGGGCCAGCAGCCCACTGGCCAGGGCGGTGGCCGCCGAGGCGGTCCCGGCCAGGGCCAGTGAGCCGGTCGCCTCCTGCACGAACAGGACGACGCTGAGCGGCCCGGTGGCGGTCGAGAGGCGCCCGACCAGGGAGGCAAGCAGGACCGGCCGGGCCTGGGGGAGCCCGAGCACGGCCAGATAGGAGGAGCCCACGGCGCGATCCTACGGCTTCCACCCGGTCGAGTGGTATGGCCTTCATGCACCAAACGCACGGCTCTGCGCAGAGGTCCCAAGCCGATTAGTGGTTCGTGAGCGGCGGGAGGTAGAAGAGACGGGATGGGCCGCAGAAGCCCGGAACTGCCGCGAACGACCTACGAACCACAACCCGGAAAGGAGTGGATTCGGTTGCCGTCGCCTCGGCACGTCCGCTGGTAACTAGCTGTAACTAGTAAGTACGGGTCACGAATACGTACCCCGAGTGGACCGGCTCGGGGTACGCTAGTGTCCGAGATCTTGGGGCCCGCCGCGTTGGGAGGGCACGGAGATGCCGGGCAGGCTCAGGTGGTACATCGTCGCCGTTGGCGTCTCGGGCCTGCTTGCGCTGGTCGTCCTGGTGCCGACGATCGACCCTGACCGCGTCCGCCAGGTCGCTGGGGCGATCGCCCTGTTCGCCGGCTTCGTGATCGGCGGCGAGCTGGTCTCGATCCGGCTGCAGCGCAACAACCGGGTCAAGGACCTGGCCGTCACCACCACCTTCGCCTACGGGCTGGTGCTCCTGGCCGGTACGGCCGTGGCCGTGCTGGTGTTCATGTTCGCCTCGATCGTGGCCGACCTGGGCCGCGGGAAGCCGGCCTACAAGACACTGTTCAACGCCGCCCAGTGCGTGCTCGCGCTCGCCGCCGGCGGGCTCATCTACCACGCCCTTGGCGGTGGCTACGAGATCACCACGGCCACCCTCCTGGCCCTGGCCGCCGGCGGGCTGGCCTTCATGGTGGTCAACCACCTGCTGGTGAGTGTCGTGATCAGCCTCGACCAGGGCCTGCCCATCCTCCAGGGGCTGCGCCGCGACGACCTGCGCCTGGAGCTGGGCAGCTCGGCCATGGTGCTCGCCCTTGCCCCGGTGGCGGTGGTCGTGGCCGAGCGTAGCCTGCTGCTGCTGCCGGCCCTGATCCTGCCGCTGGGCGCGGTCTACCTGGCCTCCAAGGCCGAGGTGCGGGCCAAGCACGACCAGGCCGAGGCCGAGGAGGCGGCCGAGCGCCAGCGCCGCCTCACCGTCCAGGAGCAGGAGGTCGTGCGCCGCCTCCAGGAGGCCGACCGGCTCAAGGCCGACCTGATCGCCACCGTCTCCCATGAGCTGCGCAGCCCGCTGACCACGATCGTCGGCGTCTTCGGCATCCTGCGGGTCCGGCGCGACCGGGTCAGCCCGGAGGAGCGGGACGAGCTGGTGGCGATGGGCATCCACCAGGCCGAGCGGCTCCACCACATGATCGAGCAGCTGCTGGTGACCGCCCGCTTCGAGCAGGCCGACGGGGTCGCCTCGCTCCGGGCGGCCCGGGTCGAGCTGGACGCCACCGACCTGGTCCGCCAGGCCGGCGCCGAGGCCAGGGCCCGCCACCACGACCGGCGGATCGCCATCGAGACCAACGGGTCTCTGCCCGTCCGGGTCGCCCAGGAGGCGGTGGTCCAGGTCCTGGGCAACCTGCTCGACAACGCCTGCAAGTACTCGCCGGACGGCGAGCCGGTGCGGCTGTCGGGGATCCGGGAGGGCGCCGAGGCGGTCCTGGCCGTCGAGGACGCCGGCCCCGGCATCCCCGAGGCCGAGCGCCAGCGCATCTTCGACCGCTTCACCCAGCTGGAGCGCCACACCACCCGCCGCGCCGGCGGGGTCGGCCTCGGCCTCTACATCGCCCGACAGCTGGCCCGCAGCCAGGACGGCGACCTGCTGGTGGTCGACCCCACCGGAGCCCACGGGGCCCGCTTCGAGCTGCATCTCCCCCTGCTGCCGGAGGCCGCCGGCACTTGATCGTTCGAGGTCGGGCGTTTTCACGCCCGTCCGGCGGTTAGTCAGGCTTCTGCTGCCAGGCCAATCGGGCATTCAAGGCAAGCAGGAAGGAGACGCCATGAGCCAGTACGGCAACGAGGGCTCGACCGTCACCACCGAGTCCACCGGCGACGGCGGGTCGACCACCGACCAGGTCAAGGACCAGGTCAAGGAGAAGGCTCAGGTGGCCCAGGACAAGGCGCGGGGCGCGATGGGCGAGGCCAGGGGCCGCATCAGCGACCAGGTCGACCAGCGCTCGACCCAGGCTGGCGAGCGCATCGCCGGGACCGCCTCGGACGTGCGCTCGATCGCCGACGAGCTTCGCAGCCAGGGCAAGGACGCGCCCGCGAACCTGGCCGAGCAGGTCGCCAGCCAGGCCGACCGGGTCGGCGACTACCTCAAGGGGGCCAGCGGCGACCGGATCCTGCGCGACGTCGAGGACTACGCCCGCCGCCAGCCCATGCTGGTCGCGGCCGCCGGCCTTGCCCTCGGCTTCGCCGCCTCGCGGTTCCTCAAGGCCTCCAGCGGCCGCCGCTACGAGTCCGGCCACCAGCGCTACGACTACGACAACGGCGGCTACGACCGGGCCTCCGCCATCAGCCCCTACGACACCCGGACCTACGAGACCAGCACTTACGGCACCGGGACCTCCTACGCCGACGACGAGCGGAGGTCCTGATGTCCTCACCGGTTCCGGGTGACACCGAGGACCTGCACGACCGGTCCCTCGGCGAGCTGCTCAAGCAGCTGTCGGAGCAGACCACCCGGCTGGTCCACCAGGAGCTGGAGCTGGCCAAGGCCGAGCTCCAGCAGAAGGGCAGGCAGGCCGGTATGGGCGCCGGGATGTTCGGCGGCGCCGGCGCGCTCGGGCTGGCCGCCCTCGGCGCTCTGACCGCCTGCTTCATCCTCGCCCTGGACGCGATCATGCCCGCCTGGCTGGCTGCCCTGATCGTGGCCGTCGTCTACGGGATCATCGCGTTCGTGCTGGTCAAGCAGGGGCAGGCCAAGATCAAGGCGGCCGCCCCGCCGGTCCCTACCCAGACCATCGAGACGGTGAAGGAGGACGTGGAATGGGCCAAGACCCAGATGCGATCCGACAGGACATAGAGCAGACCCGAGCCGAGATGAGCGACACCGTGGAGGCCGTCGGCTACAAGGCCGACGTGCCCTCGCGGGCCAAGGAAGCGGTGAGCGACAAGGTGGAGAGCGTGAAGTCGGCGGTGAGCGACACCGCCACCCGGGCCAAGGAGGTCGTGACCGGGGCGACCTCGCGGGCTGGCGACGCCACCCCGAGCCGCGGCGAGGTCAAGCAGACGGCCCGGCGGGCGGCTGGCCTGGCCAAGGAGAACCCGCTGGGGCTGGCCATCGGAGCCGCCGCCATCGGGTTCCTGGCCGGTCTGGTCATCCCCTCGACCCGGGTCGAGGACGCCAAGCTTGGGCCGGTGGCCGACCAGGTCAAGGACCGGGTCAAGGAGACCGGCCAGGAGGCCCTGGACCACGGCCGGCAGGTCGCCCAGGACGTGGCCAGCACGGCCGCCGACACGGCCAGGCAGAGCGCCCAGGAGCACGGTCAGGAGCTGGCCGACAGCGCCAGGCAGAGCGCGCAGGAGGTTCGGCCGGAGGCCAGCAGCTCCCCGCCGGCGGCCGGGCTGTAGGGCAGGGACGTGCCCGAGCGCGACAACGCCGACGCGGCCGGCAGGGAGGCCGAGCGCCCCAGCCAGATCCCGCCGAGGGGATGGTTCGCCGTCCTCAAGCGGGTCAAGGCCGAGGTGAAGGAGGACAACGTCTCCCTGCTGGCCGCCGGCATCGCCTTCTACGCCATGCTGGCCATCTTCCCGGCCATCATCGCCCTGGTCACCATCTACGGCATGGTCGCCGACCCCGCTCAGGTCGAGTCGCAGGTCGGCGGGCTCGCCAAGAGCCTGCCGTCAGGGGCCGACCAGCTGCTCACCGAGCAGCTCAAGAACGTCGTCAACGCCGGCCAGCA
>JASLIH010000232.1 GCA_030152105.1 Actinomycetes bacterium | reverse complement strand
ATTGGCTGAGAAGATTGGGCGGGACGCTTTTCTTTGGCCAGGATTTCGGCTCCAACACGTGCCGAGTCAACAGTCCAACGAGCAGCCAGATCACCTGCTCGGTGCCCAACACGTACAGGGTCGCCTTCTACAGCAAGGCATGGAACAGCGTCGCCCAAGGGTTGAAGATGGATATCTACAAGGTGTCCTGGCGCGACGATGTCGGCCAGCCCCACATCGTGCAATCGGGAAGTCCGAGTTCTCCCGACCACCTGCCGCTGCACTTCGTGTGGTGATACCCAATACCGAGCTGAGCGTCGACCTGCGCTGCAGGGTTCAGCTGCCGAGAGCGGGAGAAGGCTGATGGTGCGCAGGATCAGCACCGTGGTCACCCTGGTCGTCGTGGCAGCGCTGTCGGCCGCGGGACCGGCGTGGGCCGACCACACCACCGACCACACCATCGCCCAGATGACCGCCCACTACCAGGACCCGGCCCTCGAGCCCCAGAACAAGCCGTTCGCCCTGCTGTACCTGCGCACCACCGAGGGGATGCGCGACGCCAACAACGCCGGGGAGTTCTCCGACCCCCAGTTCTGGGACGAGCGGGTCATCCCGACCTTCGCCGGCTACTACCTGGACGCCTACGCCGCCTGGAAGCGCGGCGACCTGCGGGCGGTCGACCCGGCCTGGCGGATCGCCTTCCGGGCCAACCCCGCCAAGCTCACCTGCACCCAGCTGCTGTACCTGGGGATCAACGCCCATGTGAACAACGACCTGGCGTTCATGATCGAGGAGCTGGGGCCGCGCTACACCTATCCGGACCACAGGCACGTCGACGACGTGCTCGCCTTCCGCACCCGGCCGGTCGTCTACCCCGAGATCCAGCGCGAGCTGTGCCCCGACCTGTTCTCCGAGATGGTCCCGCCCGGCGCCGACGCCGACATCTTCGCCTGGCGGCAGCTGGCCTGGGACCACGCCCAGCGGCTCCTGGCCGCCCCTACCGACAAGGCCCGAGATGCGATCGCCAAGGACGTCCGTCAGCACGCCAAGGACAAGGCCCGCGAGATCCTCCGCTGGTCCCGGTAGCTCCCCGGTACCCCCTTGATCCGCTCCGCAGCGCACACCGGAGGTGCGTCTGTGCCGCTCCGCCAGAACCCGCAACGCTCCCGGTCGTCCCGGCTCCTCCTACAACGGCCGATGACGGGTGCGCGATCGTCAGCTCGCGCCGGAGAGGCGTTGCCGTGCTTCGGTCTCCTTTGGGTGGTCGATTTCCCGCATGATCTGGGCCGCGTCAGACCAGGATCGTGTGGCGGCTGCATGGTCGCCCATGGCGGCGAAGACGTCGCCGAGGTTGAGGAGGGCATCGGCCTCGTTGTAGCGGTCCCCGAATTCCCGGAAAAGGCCGAGGGCGTGACCGAACCAGCGGATCGCCTGGGCATGATCGCCGAGTCGGCCGTAGATGAACCCGAGGCTGTCGGCGGTGTGGGCCTCCCCCTTGCGATGCTCGTTGGCTCGGTCGAGCTCCAGTGCCTGGTGGCAATGCTCGAGCGCCGCCGGGAACTCACCCAGCAGGGCGTAGCCATAGCCCAGGGAGTTGAGCGCGATTCCCTCCCCGACACGGTGGCCAGCAGCCCGGAAGAGCCGCAGGGCCTGAGCGGCATGGTCGTTGGATTCCTTGATCCGCTCCTGTCGTTCCCGTAGCAGGGACAGGTTCATGTGGGCGGTTGCCTGGGCCGCCGCATCGTCGAGCCCCTCGAAGAGGGCGAGGGCGCGCTGCAGGTACTCGTCCGCCTCGTTGAGGTCGCCCATCTGGATGGTGGCGTTGGCTAGATGCCGAAGGGCACGGCCCTCGGCTTCCACGTTTCCGAGCCGTTGCGCCGCGGCCAGGGCGCCGATCTGGGTGGCCTTGAAGGGTTGCCAACGGCCCTGGAGGTCGAAGTAGGTGACGAGTGCCCATGGCAGCCGCCATGCGTGCTGGTCGAGTCCGCGGGTGGCAGCCAACTCGACGGCTCGAAGCAGCGCGGGGTACTCCTGGGTGAACCATGCCAACGCCGCGGCAGGGCTCTCCAGCACCTCGGGGACGGTGCCCTCGCATGGTGCCGGCAGGTCGATTGGATCGCGGTGCGGCTCCAGCTGCCGGTCGGCGTTGACTGCCGTGAAGAGGTCGTGGTCGAGGAGGCGGTAGATGGCCGCGTCCCGGTCGGCCTCGGACTCCTCGCGCTCGGAGAGTTCCCGAGCGTAGGCGTGCAGCAGGTCGTGCAGGGTGTAGATACCCGGAGCGATCTCGGTGACGAGGCCGGCATCGTAGAGCTCGACGAGGATGCGCCTGGTTTCCTCCAGGCTCTGGTTGGCCATGGAGGCGGCGGCCGCCTCAGCGGTGTGGGGTCCGGGATGCAGCCCGAGCATCCGGAACATCGCCTGGCCCGGCGCGGAGAGCGTCGCATAGGATCGGGAGAAGACATGGCGCAGGTCGGTCGCCTGGTCCTGACCCGTGGTCATCGAGTCGAGCGGCGTGACAGTGGCCCGGAGCTCCAGGGCGAGCTCCTGGAGGGTGGACCGCGGATGGGCCGCGACCCGTGCGGCGACCAGCGCTAGGGCGAGGGGGAGGCCGCCGCACCGGGCGACGATCTCCGCCGCCGCCTCGGGTTCCTGGTCGACTCGTCCGCCGTCCAGCCGACGTCGCAACAGCTGGTTGGCTTCGTCGGCGTCCATGGTGCCCAACGGGAGCGGGCGAGCGCCCTCGGCGGCGACCAGCCCCAGCAACCGGTTGCGGCTGGTGATGACCACCCGAGTCGCATCCCCACCGGGAAGAAGCGGCCTGACCTGCTCGGAGTCCCGCGCATTGTCCAGCACAACCAGGATCCGTCGGTCGGCGACCAGGCTCCGGTAGAGGCCGACCTGCTCGGCCAGGCCCACCGGGATCCGGTGGGTCGGGACGGCCAGGGCGTCCAGGAAGACCCGGATCGCCTCGCCTGGCTGCACCGGCGGTGCCGCGGTCTCGAAGCCGCGTAGGTTGAGGTAGAGCTGGCCGTCCGGGAACTCCGCTCGCACCCGGTGGGCCCAGTGGATCGCCAGCACGGTCTTGCCTACCCCAGCGGTGCCGGACACCGCGCAGATCACGACCGGCGCCGCCTCGCCATCAGAGGCCAGGAGCAGATCAAGGCTGGCGATCGCTCCCTGCCGCCCCACGAAGGCAGGTACGGTCATGGGCAGCAAGGCCGGCGGTGGGGACGCGAACGACGCTCGCACCGCGCCAGGAGGGGTGCTCCCGGCCTCGGGTGGCCCAGCCCCCTGCGCCTCCTGGCCCGCCGCCGAGGACGCGACTGGTCCTACCTCCAGGCCACGGCCCTTCGCGGCCAACTCGAACTCCGCTCGCAGGCGACCAGCGAGGCCCAAGGCGTCGGCCAGCAACCGCACCGACATCGGCCGTGGCCGGCGGACCTGTCCGTCCTCCAGGTACCTGATCGCCCGTGTGCTGAGCCCCGAGCGTGCAGCTAGCTCCTCCTGCGACAACACAAGGCGCTGCCGATGCTCCCGCAGGAGCGCGCTGAACCTCGACCCCGACGCTCTAGACCGCGAATCGCCCACAATCGCCCGAGTATCCCCTATGTCGCGGACCCCCGCGACGCTCGCTCAGGCGAAGTGCCGTGCGGGGATGCCGTGGTAGACAACGAACCGTTCGAAGGAGTGCACACCCGGGGTGTCACCGATCGTCTGGACCGCTTGGCGCAGCGGCCGTAGGCCGGTTACATCCATCTCCAAGGGTGGCTCCTCGGGCTGGTAGATGGTGCGAATCGGATAGTCAAACGCCGGGCCGGCCTCCGCGACCCGAGCCGGACATGAGAGGGGCGGTCAAATTGCGGTTGGTTCAGGTAAAGGTCAACCGGCGTAGAACACGTAGCGGGCCCGTGGTCCGCTTGCGGCGCTCGAT
>JASLIH010000165.1 GCA_030152105.1 Actinomycetes bacterium | reverse complement strand
GTGTGTTCCCTCTGCGTGCGCGCGGACTCCGCGTCGAGCTGTTGTGACGTGGCGCTCAGGGCGAGTGCGGCGGCCGCCTCACTGGATTGGATGCAACTGTTTGGGGGTCAGCTGGTTCTTCCAGGTCTGCGGGAGCTTCTGCACCCAGCCGTTGTACACGAGCGGGATCGGCCACCGCGTCCAGCAGATCCTCGACACCGCGGCCCGCCTGGACCGCAAGCTCGCCCTGGTCGGGCGGAGCATGCTCCGCAACATGCGGGTCGCCGCCGACCTCGGCTACCTCCGCATCCCGGCCGGGCTGCTGATCCCCATGGAGGACCTCCAGTCCTTCGACCCGGCCCGGACCGTGGTGCTGTGCACCGGCTCCCAGGGCGAGCCGTACTCGGCCCTGACCCTGATGGCCGGCCGCGACCACAGGTGGGTCCGGATCGAGCCGGGCGACACCGTGGTGCTGTCGTCCTCGCTGATCCCGGGCAACGAGGCCGCCGTCTACCGGACGATCAACGACCTGGCCCGGCTCGGGGCCGACGTCTACCACAAGGGCAACGCCCGGGTGCACGTCTCCGGGCACGCCGCCCAGGGCGAGCTGACCCTGCTGCTGTCCACCCTTCGGCCGGCCAACTTCGTGCCCGTCCATGGCGAGTACCGGCACCTGGCCCAGCACGCCCGGCTGGCCGCCTCGACCGGGGTGCCGCGCGAGCGCATCCTCATCTGCGAGGACGGCGACGTGGTCGAGCTGGCCGACGGCAAGGCCAGCCGGGCCGGGCAGGTCCGGGCCGGCATGGTGATGGTCGACGGGCTCGGCATCGGCGACGTCGGCGACGCCGTCCTGCGCGACCGGCGCAAGCTCGGCGGCGAGGGGTTCGTGCACGTGGTGGTCACCATCGAGTCCCAGACCGGCAAGGTCCTGGCCGGCCCGGACATCGTCACCCGCGGCTTCGTCTACGAGCCGGAGTCCGGCGACCTGATCGAGGAGGCCAAGGCCCGGGTGCTCGACGCCCTCGAGCGCACCGCCGCCGACGGCGTCAACGACCCCATGATCGTCAAGCAGCACATGCGCTCGGCCGCCTCGGCCCTGTTCAAGGAGCGCACCCAGCGCCGCCCGGTGATCATCCCGACGGTGATGGAGGTCTAGGGATGGCCAAGGCCCGAACCCGGCGACCACAGACCCGGCGGCCCGCGCCCGCCCGGAGCCGTCGGCCGGCGGCCAAGAGCACGACCCGCACCCAGCGGGTCGGCCAGAGCTCCCGCAAGGCCCTGTCGCCCCACAAGGGCGACATCCAGGGCGTCTTCCTGGCCCTGTTCGCGGTGGTCCTGGCCCTTGGCATCTGGCTCGAGGACGGAGGCCGGCTCGGAGGGTTCTTCGCCCTGCTGTTCCGCGGCCTGTTCGGCTACGGCGCCTACGCGGTGCCGCTGCTGATCGGCGGGCTGGCCCTGGCCCTGTTCTGGCGGCCGGCGGCCAAGGACGACATGGTCGCCGGGCGGGTCACCATCGGCCTGCTGGCCGTGCTGGTCGGCGGGCTCGGCCTGCTCCACCTGGCCAGGGGCGCCCCACCGGCCAGCTCGGCTCCGGCCGTCCTCCAGGAGTCGGGCGGCCTGGTCGGGGCGATCATCGCCGCCCCCCTGGCCCGGCTGCTGTCCACCTGGGGAGCGGCGACGCTGTTCGCCGGCCTGCTGTTCCTCGGCACCCTGATCAGCACCCGGACCTCGGTGGCGGCCGTCGGCCGGGGGATCGGCTCCGTGGGCCGGCTGGCCGGCTCCGCCCTGACCGCCCCGCCCAAGCCCCCGCCCCCGCCGCCGGCCCCGCCCGAGGTGGTCGAGCCGGTCGACTCCGGCGAGGCCCCGCCCAAGCGCCGCGGCCGCAGGAAAGCCGAGCCGCCCCCCGAGCCCGACCCCGACGACACCGTCGAGGTGGTCGTGGGCAAGCCGGTCCCCGACGCTGCCGGCGCCCGGGAGGCCGACCTCCGGGTCGAGGAGCGCGACGAGGCGGCCGCCCTCAAGGCCCCGCCGCCGATCGCCCCGGCCGACCTGCCCGGCGCCGGGGACGCCGTCCAGCTGGCCATGACCCTCAGGGCCAAGGCGGGCGGCGCCTACACGACCCCGCCCGAGTCGCTGCTGCGCCAGGGCCACGCCCGCCCGGTCGACCCGCGCCGGCTGGACGAGATCCAGAAGATCCTGGAGAACACCCTGAAGCAGTTCGAGGTCGATGCCAAGGTGCCCCGCTACACCCGCGGACCGACCGTCACCCGTTACGAGGTCGAGCTCGGCCCGGCGACCAAGGTGGCCCGGGTGATCGGCCTCTCCCACGACATCGCCTACGCCCTGGCCTCGCCCGACGTGCGCATCATCGCCCCCATCCCCGGCAAGTCGGCGATCGGCATCGAGGTTCCCAACCGCGACCGCGAGCTGGTCACCCTGGGCGACATCCTCGGCAAGATCGGCAAGGACGACGGACGTCACCCCCTCACGGTCGCCCTGGGCAAGGACATCGGCGGCGAGCCGGTGCTCACCAACCTGGCCGACATGCCCCACGTGCTCATCGCCGGCTCCACCGGAGCTGGCAAGAGCGTCTGCCTCAACGTGCTGGTGACCAGCCTGCTCATGCGCAACCCACCCGAGGAGGTGCGGCTGATCCTGATCGACCCCAAGCGGGTCGAGCTGACCAGCTACGAGAACGTGCCCCACCTGATCACCCCGGTGGTGACCCACCCCAAGCGGGCCAGCGAGGCCCTGGCCTGGGCGGTCCGGGAGATGGAGCTGCGCCTGGAGACCC
>JASLIH010000142.1 GCA_030152105.1 Actinomycetes bacterium | reverse complement strand
CCCCGACCCCGGGCCCACGTCTAGCGGGGGCGGCGGGCGGTGGCGCGGTCGGTGAGGTGGGCGGCGAGGTCGGCGAAGGTGAGGTTCGCGGCGTCGGCGGCCATGGGGACCAGGCTGGTGGTGGTGAGGCCGGGGCCGGTGTTGACCTCGAGGATCTGGCAGGTGCCGGTGGGGTCGAGGATCGCGTCGACTCGGGAGATGTCGCGGCAGCCGAGGGCGAGGTGGGCGGCCTGGGCGGCTTCGAGGCAGCGTGTGGTGGTCGCTGGGTCCAGGTTGGCGGGGACCCGGAACTCGGCGGCGCCGTGGGTGTAGCGGGCGGAGAAGTCGTACCAGCCTTCTTTGGGGTGGATCTCGACAGGGGGGAGGGTGGGAAGACCGTCGACGACCGAGAGGGCCAGCTCGTTTCCTTCCACTCGCTGCTCAAGCAGGACGGTGTCGTCGTAGCCGAAGGCCGCCATGAGAGCGGCTGGGAGCTGATCGGGGCGCTCGACCAGGCGGATGCCGAGGGCTGAGCCTCCCCGGTTGGGCTTCACGACGAGGGGCAGGCCGAGCTCGTCCATGGCCCGGTCGAGCAGGGACCCAACTCCGAGCTCCCGGAGGGCGCCCTCGGTCAAGGGGATGGCCAATGGGACCGAGAGGCCGGCGCGGCGGAGAACAGACTTGGCGGCCAGCTTGTCGAAGGCGAGGCGGCTGGCGTCGAAGCTCGACCCGGTGTACGGAATCCCGAGAAGCTCGAGAATCGACGCGACCGTACCGTCTTCCCCGAAACGGCCATGGAGTGCGAGGAAGGCGACGTCGAACTCGCCGGTGCCGAGGGTCTCGACCAGCCGGTGGTCGGCGTCGAGCTCACCGACCCGGTAGCCGCGTTCGCGCAGGGCCTCCGCGACCCGCTGGCCCGAGCGGAGCGACACCTCCCGCTCGAACGACAGGCCGCCGGCGATGACCGCCACCGAGCAGTCGAAGGTCACGGTGCTCCAGCCCCGCCGGCCGGGCGCCAAGGCTCGTCCATGTGGAAGGTCACGATGCTCCGTCCCAGCAGGTCGGGACCGGCCCACAACCCCGGCGGTCGGGGGCGGGCCGGAGCTGCTGTGGGGAAGGGCACGGAGCTCCTTCCCAACTGATCGGAGGGGCCGGAAATTCTGTGTGGAGGCTCATTGCACTCCACCCCAGCCAGCGGGGCGGCCTTGGTCGGACTCGGGGTCTCCGGCGGGGAGGCCGCCGAGGGCGCGGGCGAGGGCGAGCTCCTCGTCGACGACTCCAGCGAGGCGGCGGACGCCCTCGCGGATCCGGTCGGGGGACGGAAAGCAGTAGGACAGGCGGAGGCAGGAGGCGCCTTGGCCGTCGGCGTAGAAGGCGCCGCCGGGGACGTAGGCCACGCGGGCGGTGATCGCCTTGGCCAGCATGGCGCGGGCGTCCAGGTGGTCGGGCAGGCGCACCCACACGTAGAAGCCGCCGGTCGGCTTGGTCCAGGTCACCCCGGCGGGCACGTCTTCGTCCAGGGCGTCGAGCATCACGTCGCGACGCTCGCGGTAGATCTCCCGGAGGTCCTTGAGCGTCTCCCGCCAGGGGTAGTTCGCGAACCAGCGGTAGGCGACCGCCTGGGTGAAGCTCGAGGAGCAGAGGTCGGCCGCCTCCTTGACCAGGACCATCCGCTCACGCAGGGCCGGGGGCACCAGCGCCCAGCCGATGCGAAGGCCGGGGCAGAAGACCTTCGACAGGCTCCCGAGATAGACGACGTTGTCGGGGTCCAGGGCGCGCAGGGCATTCGGCGGGTCGCTCTCGAACCCCAGCATCCCGTACGGGTTGTCCTCCAGGACCAGGACGTTGTGCCGCCGGGCAAGCTCCAGGACCCGCTCCCGGCGGCCGGCGGCCAGCGTCACCCCGGCAGGGTTGTGGAAGTTGGGGACCGTGTAGAGGAACTTGACCCGCCGCCCGTCACGCTCAAGACGTTCAAGGGTTACTGCGAGAGCGTCGGGATCGAGACCGTCGTCGTCGAGTGGCACGTGGCAGACGTCGACCTGGTACTGCGAGAACGCGGACAGCGCGCCGACGTAGGAGGGGCCCTCGGCCACGATCACGTCGCCCGGGTCGCAGAACATACGGGAGATGAGGTCCAGCGCCTGCTGTGAGCCCTCGGTGACCACGACGTCGCCGCCGGACCCGCGGATGCCCTCGTGCCGCATCAGCTCGGTGAGGACCTCGCGCAGGCGCGGGTCGCCCTGGCCGCCGGCGTACTGGAGGGCGGCAGGGCCCTCCTCGGCCAGGACCTCCTCGAGCACATCCCCGACGATGTCGAAGGGCAGGGCCGCCGTGAACGGCATGCCGCCGGCCAGGCTGACGATCTCGGGCCGGGCGGCGACGGCGAACAAGGCCCGGATCTCGGAGGCGGTCATCGAGCGGGTGCCGCGGGCGTAGCGGTCCCGAAATGGGTCATCGGCGCGCATGACCTTGAAGGATAGCGCCACCTGGCAAGCCCACTGAGCGACTGCTAGCATCGAGCCGCTGTCCGGCCTGCGAATACATCCTGTGCTACGAGCCTCGCTGCCAGTGCTCCGCCGTGTTGGGGGGAGTTTCTTCGTGGGCCTCTTCTTCGGTCTGATGTGGGCGTTGCTGATCATTCACCGCCGCCCGCCGCGCTCCTCAGGGACTTCCTGACTTGGGACGCAAGCTGGTCCCGCTCGGGGCCGAGACCCTCGACCTGGTACCGGATCCGTGCCGTCGCTGTGTCTTCTGGGAGCTCGGCGCCAAGGCGCGGCCGCGTGGGTCGGAGGACGCGGCGCTCCAGAAGGAGGCCTGGCTCTCCTCGGTCGTGCTGGAGTGGGGCCCCGCCGGGCATGTCGTCTCGGTGGACGGGGAGGTGGCCGGCTACTCGCTGTTCGCCCCCACGCATCTGCTGGAGCAGGTCGGGTTCCAGGCCGCCCGGCCGGTGAGCCGGGACGCCGTCCTGCTCGCCACCCTGGCCGTCCTGCCCGGGTTCGAGGGCCAGGGGATCGGGCGGGTCCTGCTCCAGACCATGGCCCGCGACCTGACCAAGCGCAAGGTGCGGGCGGTGGAGGCGTTCGCCGACCGGGCCCCGACCCGGCGCGACTGCCGCGTCCCGGCCGGGTTCCTGGAGGCGAGCGGGTTCCAGGTCGTCCGCGACCACCCTCGCTACCCCCTCATGCGCATGGACCTGCGCACCGCCCTCACCTGGAAGGACGCTCGCGAGGCGGCCCGGGAGGCCCTCCGGGTCCCGGCCCCGGCGCAGCCGGCCCTGCGGCCCGTCCCCTCCTCGCGCCCTCCCGCCTGAGGTCGCCCGACCGCGCGGTGGCGCGAACCGCGAGCGGCGGCCCGGCCGAACTGGGCCCCGGATACGGAACGAGCCCGACCCACTGGGTCGGGCTCGCTTGCTGGGATGCTGGGGCTGGGTTGGTCAGCCGATGAACTCGGAGAGCTCGGTGACGATGTTGCGCTTGGGCATGGCGCCGATCAGCCGCTTCTTCTCCACGCCACCGATGAACAGCGCGAGGGTCGGGATGCTCATGACCCCGTAGCGCATGGCCACGTCGGGGTTCTCGTCGACGTTGAGCTTGGCGATCGTCAGCTTGCCCTTGTGCTCATCGGCGATCTCCTCGAGCACAGGACTGATCATCTTGCAGGGGCCGCACCACTCGGCCCAGAAGTCGACCAGCACGGGCGTGCTCGACTGGAGCACATCGCTGTCGAACGTGGCGTCGGTCACGGCTGCGGCTTTCGTCATATCGTCGGTGCGGTCGGGACCTCGGCCCCTATGCACCTCCACCTCCTCGAACGGATGATCCCCCCGGCCAGGGTCCAACGACCACTGGCTCCTACGTATTCCTGCCCACCGGGAGCGGTCGGCAACCCGGCTTCATTCCCAGTTGTCGGTGGTCGCACCGGAGTCGTGTCCGTGGGCCTCCAGCCAGCGCTCGGCGTCGATCGCGGCGGCGCAGCCGGTGCCGGCGGCCGTGACCGCCTGCCGGTAGGTGTGGTCGACGACGTCGCCCGCCGCGAACACGCCGTCCACGCTCGTCGCGGTCGAGGGCGGGTTCGGGGTCACGATGTAGCCGGCCTGGTCGAGCTCGACCTGGCCTCCGAACAGGTCGGTGTTGGGGGTGTGGCCGATGGCCACGAAGACCCCGGCCACCGGGAGCACCTTCTCGGTGCCGTCCTCGAGGTTGCGCAGCCGGACCCCGGTGACCGTCTGCTCGCCGAGCACGTCGGCCACGGTCGAGTTCCACTCGAACCCGATCTTGGGGTTGGCGAAGGCCCGGTCCTGCATGACCTTGGAGGCGCGCAGCCGGTCACGCCGATGGACGACGGTGACCTTGGTCGCGAACCTGGTCAGGAAGGTGGCCTCCTCGAGGGCGGAGTCACCGCCGCCGACCACCACCAGCTCGAGGTTGCGGTAGAAGAACCCATCACAGGTGGCGCAGGTCGAGACCCCGCGGCCGAGGTACTGGCGCTCGCCGGGAAGGCCGAGCATCTTTGCCTTGGCGCCGGTGGAGATGATGAGGGCCTTGCCGGTGTACTCGACATCCTCGACCCAGGCGCGAAACGGCGGGCCGGCCAGCTCGACCTTGGTGGCGTCGGCGCGGATGAACTCGGCGCCGAAGCGCTCGGCCTGCTCGCGCATCTTGCCCATCAGCTCCGGGCCGAGGATCCCGGTCGGGAAGCCGGGGTAGTTCTCGACCTCGGTGGTGAGCATGAGCTGCCCGCCCGCCTCCGCCCCTTCCAGGACGATCGGATGGAGGTTCGCGCGGGCGGTGTAGAGGGCCGCGGTCAGCCCGGCCGGGCCGGAGCCGACGATCAGCACCGGAGCGCTGGTGCGGGATGTTGCCATCAGGGTGGGCGCGCCTCCTCGGACGTCGGCGATCTGGGAGCCGTTCTCTTCAACGGATTGTCCCACATGACTATTCCGGGTCCGACCCTGGGAAGCGGCGTCCGACCGGGGGGGAGGGGGGCCACGTTGCGGGCGTGGTTCTCGTACGCTTAGAGCATGACGGCCGACCAGACGAACTTGGCGCCGACCTGTGTGAACCATCCCAAGGTCGAGACTCGGCTGACGTGCTCCAACTGCGGCGACCCGATCTGCACCCGGTGCATGGTGACGACCGCGGTCGGGCAGAAGTGCCCGAGCTGTGCCAAGCAGAGCGGCCGGGCCAAGGGCAACCCGGAGCCGCAGCTGCTGGGCCGGGGGTTCGGGGCCGGCGTGGCGGTGGCGGCGCTGGGCGGAGTGGTGCTGGTGGCGGTGCCGTTCGCCGGGCTGCTGCTGGCGCTCGCCCACGGGTTCGTGGTCGGCTCCACGGTGCGCTGGGCGGCGCGCCGCCGGACCCACACCTGGCTCGGGGTGGCGGCCGCGGCCGCGGTCCTGGTCGGCCTCGGCGGCCTGGTCCTGGTGCTGGGCGGCAACCCGTTCGCGACCAGGCTCCTCCTCGCCTACGTGCTCAGCGGCGGGGTTGCGTTCGCCCGAGCCAGCGGCGCCTGGTAGCGCCGCACGGGGGCCCGGGCCCGAAAGCCTCCTCCCCGACCCGCCACTCTGGCGGCTAGCGGACCCGTGCTGTTGCCAGGATGGGGGAGGTGCAGCTGTCGCCGGGGAACACCCAGAGGTCGACCCGGCTGGGCTGGGGGGTGCTGGTGGTGACCAGGATGGTGGCTGCGCGACCCTGGTAGGTGCCTACGATGAAGAAGGCGGGGGTGAGGGGCCGGGTGGCCGGGTCGGCGGCGGCGGTTGCGGCCGGGAGGCAGGACTGGAGCCCTGGGGCGTCGGCCGATGCCCCTCCGGCGTCGGGGCTGAAGGTGCGTTCGCCCTGGCCGGTCGCGGCCTGGGGGGTACTGGAGGCGGCCCTGTTGAGGGCGGCCTTGGCCCGGGAATCGGTGTCGAGGCGTCGTCGGACTGTGTCCGCCGTGACCTCGCCCTGGACACGGAATACCGGCAGGTCGGCGGCGGCGGAGGGAGCTGGGGTGGCGGCCTCCCTGGCCCCGCCGGCGCCGCCGGTGTCGCCACCGGCGGTGGTGACGTGGGGGCCGGACTGGTTGAGGAACGGGATGACCAGGGCGGCCACGAGCAGGGCGGCGGCCGCGCCCCAGGCGACGGGGCGGCGGTACCAGGGGGTGGCCGGGCGGCGGGCCCGCCGCCCGGGAACGGCCCTGGGGGCCGTGGCGGGCTCTGGGGTGGCGGCGGCCTCGGCGTCCACGGCGGCGGCCAGGCGGTCGTGGAGGCCGGGCGGGAGGTCCGGCTCCTCGAGGAGGGCCAGGCTGGCCCGGGCGCGCCCGACCGACGCGACCAGCTCGGCGCACGACGGGCAGCCCGCCAGGTGGGCCTCGACGTCGAGCCGTTCGCGGCGGTCGACGTCGCCGGCCTGGAAGGCCGCGAGCTGCTCGTGGTCGGGATGGTCAGGCACGACAGGTTGCTCCTGGGTGGGGCCGGTCGAGGTCGGTGTGGGCCGGTGGCAGTGGCTACTCCTGGCGGGGGTGGTCGCTCTCTGTAGATTCGGACGCTGGCGATCTGGTGTCGGTTCCCGGCGGGCCGGCCACCCGGAGTGAGGGGCGGGCGGGTTCGGTGTCCGGAGGGTCGGCGAGGTGCTCGGCCAGGGCGAGGCGGCCGCGGAACACGCGGCTCTTCACGGTGCCGACGGGAACCTCGAGGATCTGGGCGGCGTCGGCGTAGGGGACCCGGTAGAGGTCGCAGAGGACGACCGCGACCCGGAACTCCTCGGGCACCTGGGTGAGGGCGGCCTGGACGGCGACGGCGGTGGCGACCGCCTCGCCGAGCTCGCTGCCGGGGGCGACGGCCAGGCCGGCGTCCTCGGGGTCGAGGGCGGCCAGGCGGGCCCGGCCCCGGCGACGGGCCTGGTCGGTGGCGGCGTTCACCGCGATCCGGTACAGCCAGGTCGAGAAGGCGGCCGCCCGGCGGAAGCTGGAGGCCTTGCGGAGGGCGGCCAGGAACGCCTCCTGGGCGGCGTCCTCGGCGTCCTCCCGGTTGCCGAGGATCCGCAGGCAGAGCCCGTAGATGCGGCGTTCGTGGCGCGCGACCAGCTCGCCGAAGGCCTGCGGGTCGCCTCGCAGGTGGGCGGCGAGGAGAGCCTCGTCGCTCGGGACGCTCACGACCGTAGGCCGGCTTCGGCAATCCCGATGCGGTACCCGCCGCCGTCCTGGGGCAGGTCGGTGAACCAGACGAGGTAGTGCCGCTGCGGGCCACCAGAGAGCTTCAGGGTGAGCTCCGCGGCCGCGTCCTGCTGCCTGGCGACCTCACGCCAGCCGCTGCCCTCGGCGAACTGGTCAGGGATGGCGTCGTCGTTGGTGGCGTAGACGGTGAAGTCGGCCCCGGCCGTGGTGAGGTTCAGCCTGAGCTGGCGGGCCTGCTTCGGCTCCTCCAGGCTGAGCACGAACCCGACCCCCGCTTTCAGTCCGCCGAGCCCGGCGGACTTGTAGCGGTCGGTCTCCCAGATCGTGGCCGGGTTGCTGTCGACCGCGTTGCCCGCCTCCGCGTCGTGCTCGCCGCGGTCGCCAAGCGGGTCGTAGGCGGACCCGGTCACGCCCCGGATGGGGACGGAGGCGGCGGTGGTCGTCTGGGGCCCGCGCGTGCTCCCTGGGGGGTCTTCGCCGAACAGGTTGCCGAGGTCGTTCTTGGCCAGGGTGAGGCCGACCGCGACCAGGATGGCGGCCATGGCGACCAGGGCGAGGACCCAGCCGAGGAGGCGACCCTCGTGGCGGAGGAAGCCGCGTGAGGGGGCGGCCTCGGGGCCGGTCGGGGCCGGGGAGGCCGGGAGGAACTCGCTCGGGGGGACGCTGTCGGCTCCCGAGGCCGAACGGGAGAGGGCCGCGGCCATGGCCTGGACAGTCTGGAAGCGGGCGTCGGGGTCGACGGCCATCGCCTGACGGACGATCGTGTCCAGGTCGCGCGGCACCCCGGCCCGCAGGGCCCGGGGCGGGATGGTGGTCGACGGGTCGGCCCCAGGGGGCCGGCCGGTGAGCATCTCGTACAGGCAGGCCCCGAGCCCGTAGACGTCGGCGCGGCCGTCGGCGTCGTCGCCCCTGACCACCTCGGGGGCCAGGTAGCCGTCGGCCCCGAGCACCTCCCCGGTGCGGCCGGGGTCGTCCTCGGTGGCCGCCCTGGCGATCGAGAAGTCGGCCACCTTCACGGTGCCGTCGTCGGCGAGCAGGATGTTGCCCGGCTTGAGGCTGCCATGGCAGACCCCGGCCTGGTGGGCGTAGTCAAGGGCCGCGGACACCTCCATAGAGAGCCGGGCCGCCCGCGACGGCGGCAGCGGGCCGTGGCGGCTGAGGGCCTCGCCAAGGGTCGGCCCGTTGACCAGCTCCATCACGATGTAGGCCACGCCCTCCTGCTCGCCGGTGTCGTAGAGGGCGACGATGTTGGGGTGGGTCAGCCGGGCCGCGTTGACCGCCTCCTCGTGGAAGCGGGCCCTGAAGCTCGGGTCGGCGGCCAGCTCGGGGTGCAGCACCTTGACGACAACGTCCCGTCCGAGGACACGATCGTGCCCGCGCCAGACGCTTGTCATGCCGCCCGATGCGATCTGCTCGCTGAGCTCGTAACGCTCGGCGAGCAGTCGGGGCAGACCGGAGCCGACCTGCGACATGCTCATATACGAAGATCGGGGCGTTGGACCCCGGGGATCGCGACCCCCGAAGTCTAACAAGAAGAATCCTTTCCGACCGCTCCGAGACGGTCAGCCGGTCGGACGGACGGCGCCGATGTAGTCGCGGCGGCCGATGGAGGCGATGCGGACGCTGGCCCCGGAATAGGGGGCCTCGACCATGGCGCCCCCGCCGAGGTACATGCCGACGTGGTGGATGGACCCCGGGTTGCCGGTGTTGTAGGCGAAGAACACCAGGTCGCCGGGAGCGAGGCTGCCGAGGCCGACCCGGGGGCCGGCGCTGAACTGAGCCCGGCTCACCCGCGGCAGCCAGACCCCGGCGCTGCGGTAGGCGGCCATGATCAGGCCGGAGCAGTCGTAGCTGCTCGGCCCGGACGCGCCCCACACGTACGGCTTGCCCAGCTGGCTCCTGGCGAACGCGACCGCCCGCCCGGCGGCGCCGGAGGGAGCGCCTGCCCCGCCGGACCGGCCCCACGAGCCGGCCCGGCCGGCGGCGGCCGCCCTCGCCCTGGCTGCCCGCTCGGCGGCCAGGCGGCGGAGCAGGGCCAGGCGGCGCAGGCGCT
>JASLIH010000115.1 GCA_030152105.1 Actinomycetes bacterium | reverse complement strand
CACTGCTGCCGGGCGCGGCCCGGAGCAGTGGGCGGACAAGTCCGCTGCATGGCACCACCAGGGTCAGTCATTCCAAGAGTCACGCCCGCTGCCACCGGTTGCGGCCCGGATCATCACCGAACCATCGGGCAGTCTCACAGTCATTCCACCAGGCCTACTGCAGCCAACCAGACCGCACGCAACGGAATGCCTTCCCAACCTGAGCTGCCTAGACCCAACTGGAGCGGTCTGAGCGGAAGATTGGCAGTTATCTCCTAAACAGCGGTGGACAGGAACGAGCGTCTGCCACTACCACGCGCATGCGCCCTGGGTGGGACGAAGGCCACGAGAGCACAGAACGTCGCCCGCTACGGGGTCGCCGTCGAGCTGCGAAAGGCAGGGTCGCACAGCGGTGAGCCCGCCATCACGAACAACGACAGGGGCACGAATAGGGCACAGATTCCCGCTCACGGCCGGACCCGGCCGGACTTGGCCGGACACACGACACGGCCCCTGACCCTCGTTCCTGCTGGTCAGCGGCCGTGTTGTGCTGGTCCTCGGTTGTAGCCCCGACCGGATTCGAACCGGCGCTACCGCCTTGAGAGGGCGGCGTCCTAGGCCACTAGACGACGGGGCCTTGTTGCGTCACTGCGCTGGGGTGCCAGGACTCGAACCTAGACTAACGGGGCCAGAACCCGTCGGGCTGCCAATTACCCCACACCCCAGGGGACGTGGGCCGGTGACCCACGGGCTCGGGCATCTTAGCGGCCGGTGGGCGGATCGCTCAACCGCGCGGTGGTGGCGCGCTCCAGGCGCTCGAGGGAGCGGGTCTTGCCGAGCAGCTCCATCGACTCGAACAGGGGCGGGCTGACCAGCCGGCCGGTGATGGCCAGGCGGACCGGCTGGAAGGCCGTCCTTGGCTTGAGGCCGTGCTGCTCCTGGAGGCCGCGGAGGGTGGCCTCGATGTCGGCGGCCGTCCACGGCTCGACCTTCTCCAGCCGCTCGGCCGCCTCGGCCAGGAAGGCGGGGGCGTCGTCGGTCAGGACCTTGGCCGCGGCCGCCGGGTCGAGCTCGAGCTCGTCGGTGAACAGGAACCCGACCATGCCGGGGACCTCGGTGAGGTGGTTGACCCGCTCCTGGACCAGCGGGGCGGCCTCGGCCAGCAGGGCCGGGTCGGCACCGGGGAGGGCGGCCGCCTCCACGAACGGCCAGGCCCGGGCGGCGAAGTCGGCCGGGGTGAGCTGGCGCAGGTAGTGGCCGTTGAGGGCGTCGAGCTTCTTGGTGTCGAAGGCGGCCGGGTTGCGCGAAACCCGCTCCAGCGAGAACACCCGCTCCAGGTCGGCCAGGGTGAACAGCTCGGTGTGGTCATCCAGCGACCAGCCGAGCAGGGCCAGGTAGTTGACCATCGCCTCGGGCAGGTAGCCCTCGTCACGGAACTGCTGCACCGACATCTTGTCGCGGCGCTTGGACAGCTTGCGCCGGTCGGCCCCGACGATCAGGGGCAGGTGGGCGAAGATCGGCGGCGTGGGGCGGCCCAGGGCCCGGAACAGGTGCACGTGCCGCGCCGTGGACGGGAACAGGTCCTCGCCCCGGATGACGTGGGTGATACCCATGTCGACGTCGTCGAACACCGCCGACAGGTGGTAGGTGGGGATGCCGTTGGCCCGCAGGATGACGAAGTCGGTCAGGGTGGCGTTGTCGAAGGCGACCCTGCCCCTGATGAGGTCCTCGACCACTGTCTCGCCCTCGTCGGGGAGCCGGAACCGGACCGCCGGCTTGCGCCCCTCGGCCTCATAGGCCCGCACCTGGTCGGGGCGCAGGTGCCGGCAGTGGCCGTCGTAGCCCGGGGGCAGGCTATGGGCCTCGGCCGCCTTGCGGCGCTCCTCCAGCTCCTCGGTGGTGCAGTAGCACAGGTAGGCGTCGCCGTGGGCGACCAGGGCGTTGACCGCGGCGTGGTAGCGGTCGAGGCGCTCGGTCTGCACGTACGGCCCGTGGGTGCCGCCCTTGAGGTAGCCCTCGTCCCAGTCCAGGCCGAGCCAGCGCAGCCCGTCGACGATCCCGGCGGCGCTGTCGGCGACGTTGCGGCCGGCGTCGGTGTCCTCGATGCGCAGGACGAACTGGCCGCCGTGGCGTCGGGCGAAAAGGTATGAGTAAAGGGCGGTCCGCGCAGTGCCGACATGCAGGAAGCCGGTTGGCGAAGGGGCAAACCGGGTCCGAACGCGCTCGCTCATGCGACGAATGCTACGCGAGTTCGTTTGGAGGCGGTGCTTCGCGGTAAGGTAGGAGCCCCCAGTTCCACCGCTCCGCCCTTGGCACCGCCGTACCCCCAACGGTGAGGAGGCCAGTGTGTCCGCATCCGAGGATGCTTCAAAACACCTGCGCGTCGCTGTGGTCGCGCCGCCGTGGTTCCCGATCCCGCCGGACGGCTATGGCGGCATCGAAGCCATGGTCCACTGGCTGGTCGAGGGGCTCGTCGCCCACGGCCACCAGGTCACGCTGATCGGCGCCGGCGACTGCCGGACCAGCGCGGCCAAGTTCCTGCAGACCTACGAGGAGCCGCCGGTCGCCCGCATGGGCACGCCGTTCCCCGAGATCGTCCACGCCCTCCAGGCCGACGAGCACCTCCGGGAGCTCGACGTCGACGTGGTCCACGACCACTCGATGGGCGGCCCCCTGACGGCACGAGCCCGCCGCACCCCCACGGTGCTGACCGCCCACGGGCCGGTCACCGGCGAGCTGGGCGAGTGCTACCGGCTGCTCAGCCGTCACCACCCGATGGTGGCCATCTCCGAGGCCCAGCGGGCCAAGGGCCCCCACCTGCCGTGGGCTGGGACGGTGTACAACGCCATCCCGGTAGACGAGTACCCCTTCGAGACCGAGAAGGACGACTTCGTGCTGTTCCTCGGCCGGATCAGCCCCGAGAAGGGACCGGACCTGGCCATCAAGGCGGCCAGGGCGGCCGGGCGGCGGATCGTGATCGCGGCCAAGTGCAACGAGCCGGCCGAGCACGCCTACTTCGACCAGCGGGTGCGGCCCCTGCTCGGCCCGGACGCCGAGTGGTACGGCCACGCCACCACCGAGGAGAAGAAGAAGCTGCTGGCCAAGGCCAGCGCGCTCGTCTTCCCCATCCAGTGGGACGAGCCGTTCGGGATCGTGATGGTCGAGGCCATGGCCTGCGGCACCCCGGTGGTGGCGCTGCGCGCCGGCTCGGTGCCCGAGCTGGTGGTCGACGGCCTGACCGGCTACATCTGCGACCGGCCGGAGGAGCTGCCGGCGGCCATCCAGCGGGCTGGCGCCCTCGACGCCAAGGCCTGCCGCCAGCACGTGTCCGACTGCTTCGACGTGCCGGACATGGTCGACGGCTACGAGAAGGTCTACCGCCGGGCGATCGCCCAGGCGGGCTGACGACAGCGTCCGGGGGGCCAGAGCCCCCCGGACCGCTCAGCGGGGCGGCTCTGGCACGACCTCGTTGGGCAGGACGCCGATGCCCTCGACCTCGACCTCGACCCGGTCGCCGGGCTCGAGGGGGCCGACGCCGGCCGGGGTGCCGGTGAGCAGCACGTCGCCGGGGAGCAGGGTCATCACCCGGCTCACGAACGCCAGCAGGTCGGCGACGCCGTGCTCGAGCTGGGAGGTGCGGGCCTGCTGGCGGACCTCGCCGTTGACCAGGGTGTGCAGGGCCAGGTCGCTCGAGTCCAGGTCGGTCTCGATCCAGGGGCCGATCGGGCAGAAGGTGTCGAAGCCCTTGGCCCGCGCCCACTGCCCGTCCGCGCGCTGCAGGTCGCGAGCGGTGACGTCGTTGGCGCAGGTGAAGCCGAGCACCGCCTGGATCGCGTCGGCCGGCTGGAGGCGGCGGACCAGCTTGCCGACGACCACGGCCAGCTCGCCCTCGAAGTCGACCCGCCCCACCCCTTCGGGGCGGACGATCGGGTCGCCAGGGCCGACCACCGAGGTCGACGGCTTGAGGAACAGCACCGGTTCGGGCGGGACCTCGTTGCCGAGCTCGCGGGCGTGCTCGGCGTAGTTGCGGCCGATGGCGACCACCTTGCTGGGCAGCACCGGGGCCAGCAGCCGGACCTCGCCGGCCGGGAACCGCTCCCCGGTGTACTCGAAGGCGCCGAACGGGTGGGGGCCGATCGCGGCCACCGTCTCGTCCTCGTGGATGCCGAAGCCGACGTCGCCCTGGTGGCTGTAGCGGACGATGCGCAAAGGGGCTCCTGTGGGGGTCGGAGGTCAGGCCTGGAGGAGCAGCGCCTCGAGGGTCAGCCCGGTCCCGAAGGCGAGAGCGACGATCCACTGGCCGGGCTCGACCTCGCCGCTGGCCAGCAGCTGCTCGAGGATGAACAGGACGGTGGCCGAGGAGCGGTTGCCGCCGTCGGCCAGGACCTCGCGGGAGCGGGCGACCTGGGCGTCGCTGAGCCCGACGCGCCGCTGGACCCGGTCGATGATCTCGGGGCCGCCCGGGTGGACGGCCCAGTGGGCGACGTCGGCCGTGGCCAGCCCGTGCGACCCAAGGAGATCCTCCAGCAGCCGGCCCACACCCCGCTCGACCAGGGCCGGGACCCGGGGCGAGAGCCACATGTGGAAGCCGTCGTCCTCGACCAGCCAGCCCATCCGCTCCTCGCTGCGGGGCACCGTCACGGTGGCCGAGCCGACGATGGCCGGGCCGTCGCCGCCCGGGCCGACCAGCGCGGCCGCCGCCCCGTCGCCGAACAGGGCCTGGTAGACGGCGTCCTCGCGGCTCCGGGCCGGCTGGACGTGCAGGGTGCACAGCTCGACGCAGGCGACCAGGGCCCGACCGCCCGAGGCGGCGGCCAGGGCGGCCGCCGTGCGCAGCGCCGGCAGGGCCGCGTAGCAGCCCATGTGGCCGATGGCCAGGCGCCGGACCCGGTCGCTGAGCTCGAGGTCGTCGGCCAGGTGGACGTCCAGCCCGGGGCCGCTGTAGCCGGTGCAGGAGACGGCCAGCAGGTCGCCGACCTCGGCGGCCGCGCCCGGCCCGGCCCGCTCCAGGGCCCGCCGGGCCGCCTCGGCCCCGAGCCGGCGGGCGGCCGGGACGAACTCCCGCATCCGGTCGGCGGTGCTCCGGGGCCGGGCGTACCAGCCCGGGTCGACCACCGAGGCCCGGCGCTCCACCCCGGAGGCGGCGAACACCTCGGCCCAGGCCGGGTCCCACCCGGGCTGTCGGGCGAAGAACCCCTCGACGATGTCGGACTGCTTGAACACGTAGAAGTCGGGCATGGCCGTGCCGAGGGCCTGGAGGCGGGGGGTCATCCCGAGGCCTTTCTGTAGTGCCCCAGGTAGGACGCGCGGCGTCCGTTGCCGGTGGCGAAGCTGGGGACGTCGATGCGGCGGGTGAGCAGCCCGCGGGCGACAGTCCCTGGGCCGATCTGGGGGGCCAGGCCGGTGAGCCGGACGGGCTCAAGGCCGGAGCGGCGCAGCAGCCGGTCCAGCTCGGCCGGGCGGATGAACAGCCGCCAGTCGTGGGTGCCTCTCGGCACCATGCGCAGCACCTGCTCCAGCCCGAACACGGCCACAAACCATGCCCAGGGGGTGCGGTTGATGGTGTCGAACAGGAAGCTGCCGCCCGGGGCCAGCACCCTGGCCAGCTCGGCCACGGCGGCCGGCAGGTCGGGCAGGTGCTCGAGCACGTCGGCGGCGACCACGGCGTCGAAGCTGCCGGTCGTGAACGGGAGCCGCTCCAGGCGTCCCTGGGCCGGCCCGAACCGGCCCCGGTCCCCG
>JASLIH010000111.1 GCA_030152105.1 Actinomycetes bacterium | reverse complement strand
GTTGGCTTCGTCCTCATCGTGTCATTTCGCATGAGAAACTCCGTCTCTACCGGGGGTTCTTCGAGTTTGTACACAACGTGCGAATGCGCGGTAAAGCGTTGCTGGGCTCGCTCAGTGAGCTACTCGTTTCAAAAGACCCCGGATCCCAATAAGAGCCAAATCCCCAACATGAGGCGGCCCCTGGTGCTCCGTCAGCCTGGAGCATGGGTGTGTCGCGCCGCGCCACCGCCCGCTGCCGGCACCGCCGGAGGCGAACAGGCCGGCGAGGCCGGGGCGAGGAGCAGCAAGGGGGATGGCGCTCGCCCAGGCCCTGCAGCCGCCGCTCTGAGCCTCTGCCAGTCCACCGTCCCAAGGGCCATCGGTTTTTTCGTCTCCCTCCCTGGCATGTTTCCTTGCCGCTGGACGGCACAGGGGCGGGTGTATGACAGGCGCACCTGCCTGCCTGGGCAGGTGCGCCCTGGGCCCCCCGCGCTACCGGTCGTCGCTATCACGCCCCGCCGAGGCCGGCACGGCCGGGGTGACCGGCACCAGCCTGCCGCTCACCACCCAGGCGCGCTGACTCGGCGCAAAGCGCGGCGCCAGCAACCCATCGTTGATCTCCCGGGTCACCGCAAAGCGGTTGAACGCGGTCGGCGGTAAAAACAGCCGGGTGTTGTCGGGGAAGCCGTCGGAGGGCGTGTCGATATCCCCTTCCACGGCGGAGATGATCCCGTCGCCGTTCTGGTCGACGCGGGTCACCTCGGCCGCGTACGCATCGAAGAGGCGCCGTTGCAGGTTCTGCACGCCCGGTTCGAACGAGGCGAGGCGCTCGTATACGTCGAGGAAGATCTCCCGCGCCAGGCCACTCGGGATCCCCCGCTGGCGAAATTCCCGCTGGGCGTCCACAGTGCCGTCGAATTTATCGGGATCGCGCGGCAGGTTGGGGTCGTCCCCCACGACGGTGGGGTCGTTCTTTATCCCACGGGGGCCCGACCCCGGCACGATCGATTGCAGCTTGCCAATTTCCCCGTCTCCAAAGGCCTCGGGAATGCCGCCAAAGGTATCCGGGAACCCCCCAGTGAACGGTAGCTCATAGAGCGGATGGACCCAGTTTGTCCCCAGGTAGTTGAACTCCCAGTAGGCATGGGCGTCCGACTGCTGGAGCGCGTTGTAGGCGCCCATGCTCAGATACAGGGGTACCACGTTGGGTTGCACGTCGGGGAAGTGGTCGAAGGGGCTGGGGCCATGCGGCGCCTTGCCGTCCACGGTGAAGAGGTTCCCGGGCACGTTCTGGCCCGTGCCCATCGCCTGGAGCACCGCGGCATCGGCCGGCAGCAGCGTGCCGAACTGGGCATGGCCGTCCGGGCGGGGGTCCGGGTTGACTGGGGCGACCACGAGGTCGTGGATCATCCAGCCCTCGTACCAGCCGCTCTCGTTGTTGATGACGAACAGCCCCGAAAGGTCTGTGAAGACATCGATAAAAGCGCGGGGGTCGGTGGGATCGGTGGGCAGCCCGGGCTTGGGCTCGAGCACGACCCGCACCGCGCCCACGGTAGGCAGGCCACAGTTGGCCCCGGTCGCGGTCAGCTGGACCTGGTCATTGACGCCGGGCAACAGGGCCGTGAGCACGTTGGGCTCGAACCCCATGGTCTCCAGCAGGTAGTACTGGACCAGCTGGCTGGGGGCATCGGCTTCGGCGTACACTTGCAGCGGCAGGACGCTGTGGGGCCGGTCGGCGAGCTGCGCCAGCCGCTGCTGCAGCGGGGCGGGCAACGCCGTCACGTCGTCGCGGCCGCGGACGGTCGCGACATCCTGCGCGGCCGTGGCATTGGGGTGACAGGGCGCCGGCGGCTGTTCAGCCGTCGCTGGTGGCAGGGCGGTGACGACGCTGAGGACCACCAGCAGCCAGGCGCTGACAGCGCGGCCTAGGTGGTGCGTGGCGCGGTCGTGTGGACGGTGCTGTCGTGGAAACCATGGCATGTGCTTCTCCTCTCATACTCAGTGGATCCGGTGATGGTGCACGGCGTGAGGCCTGGACACAGCAAAAACACACCGTTATACCCATACGTAGGCCGGCCATGTGAGGCCGTGTGGGAGACCAGAGTCCCCCAACATGACAGAGGGCTGCCTTACTCATCGTCGTCGGATGCCTCCGCCCGGTCCGGACGGGTCAAGAAATGCTCCACGACAAACTCCGCGACGGCGCGGCCCAGCTGTTGTCCGGTGGTGAGGTCAAAGCGGAAATGGACGCCCGCGAAAATGCGGCTCAACGTCGCCTCTTCGGCCGCGGCCGAAAAGCGCCGGAACGCGCGCTCGACCCCCGGTAACACTTCCGAGGTGACGCGAAAGTGGAAACGATCCCGCGCAAAGAAGGACCGGAGCACGGTGGCCGCCGCCGCACTGAGGACGGCGTGCGCGCCTGGGTAGGAAGGATCGGGCGTCGTGGTCCCGACCTCTGGCAGCCACTGCGGGTCGCCCACCGTCTCGGGGTTGTGGTCCGTATCGGCCGCCCGAATGGCCGTCACCGGCCGCCAGAAGGTGTAGGTGTATTTCGCATCATAGAAGGCAATCACCCCGTCCGAGAGTGCCAGGTTCAGCAGGGCAAACAGGCGGGCGCTCTGCGCGGTGGTCAGGGTCTGCTGC
>JASLIH010000105.1 GCA_030152105.1 Actinomycetes bacterium | reverse complement strand
TCCTTCATGACATCGGCCTGCGACACGGCCATGCGGAAGGTGACGTCCCAGAGCGTCGGGGCCTCGGCCAGGTACGCCTCGCCCCGGGCCAGGTTCCGCAGGAACGCCCGCTGGGCGGTGGCCCGGGAGCCGTCGTCGATGGTCGTGTAGCTGTGCGACCAGTCGACCGACAGGCCGAGCCGGCGGAACAGACCCTCGAACGCCTGCTCGTCGGTGGCGGTCAGCCGGTGGCACAGCTCGACGAAGTTCTCCCGGCTGATCGGCAGCTGGTGCTTGGCCTTCGCGCCGTCGGCCGGCGGCTCGAACCCCGGGTCGTACGGGACGCTCGGATCGCAGCGGACCCCGAAGTAGTTCTGGACCCGGCGCTCGGTCGGCAGGCCGTTGTCGTCCCAGCCCATCGGGTAGAAGACGGCCCGGCCACGCATGCGCTGGAACCGGGCGATCACGTCGGTCTGGGTGTAGGAGAAGGCGTGGCCCAGGTGCAGCGAGCCGCTGACGGTGGGCGGCGGGGTGTCGATCGAGAACACCTCGACCCGCGAGCGAGTGCGGTCGAAGCGGTAGACGCCGCTGCGCGCCCACCGCTCGGCCCACTTGCGCTCGAGCCCGTCGAGGGTCGGCCTGGTCGGCGGCTTCGGCTCCATGAGGCGGTCAGCCTACCCGGGGTGTCAGTCCAGTCGCAGGCCCATGATGACCGCGTCCCACAGCTCGCCCGAGCGGCGGCGGTAGTGCCTGGTCAGGTAGCCCTCGCGCTGGAAGCCGAACCGCTCGTAGAGGGCGATGGCGGCGCTGTTGTGGGGCCAGACCTGGAGGGCGACCTTGTGGGCGCCGGCCTTGCGGGCCCGGTCGATGGCATCGGCCAGCAGGGCCGAGCCGATCCCGCGGCCCCGCCAGGCGGCGGCCACGGCCATGCCCAGGTCGGCCACGCCGTAGCCGGCCAGGTGCAGGACGAGCTCGCCCACCGGCTGGCCGCCGGCCTCGGCGACCAGCACGACCGCGTCCTCGCGCTCGATGTCCTCGGCCATGCGGCGGCGGCGGCGCCCGACGTCGACCGGGGCCTCGGTGGCGATCCAGCGGCCCTCGCCGGCCACCTCGGCCAGCATGGCCACCACGGCGTCGACGTCGGCGAGGGTGGCCGGGCGGACGGTGACCGGGGGCGGTGCCGCGCCGGTCACGCCCGGTCGAGCGCCTGGGCCAGGTCGGCGACCAGGTCGTCGGGGTGCTCGACCCCGACCGACAGCCGGACCAGGTCGGCCGGGACCTCGGCGGCGGTACCGGCCACGCTGGCATGGGTCATCTCGCCGGGCAGCTCGATCAGGCTCTCCACCCCGCCAAGGCTCTCGGCCAGGGTGAAGACCTCGGTGGCGGCGACCAGCCGCTTGGCTGCCTCGACCCCGCCCGCGGGCCGGAAGGCGACCATGCCCCCGAAGGCGGCCATCTGCCTGGCCGCGAGCTCGTGCCCGGGGTCGCCGGCCAGCCCCGGGTAGCGGACCTCGGCCACCTCGGGCCGGCCGGCCAGGAAGGCGGCCACCCGCATGGCGTTGTGGCAGTGGGCCCGCATCCGCAGGGCCAGGGTCTTGACCCCCCGCAGGGTCAGCCAGCAGTCCATCGGCCCCGGCACGGCCCCGACCGCGTTCTGGAGGAACCGGGCCCGCTCGTACAGCTCGGGCTCGGTCGTGACCAGGGCCCCGCCGACCACGTCGGAGTGGCCGCCCAGGTACTTGGTCGAGGAGTGCACCACCAGGTCGGCCCCCAGCTCCAGGGGCCGCTGCAGGAACGGGGTGGCGAAGGTGTTGTCGACCGCGCACAGTGCCCCGGCGGCATGGGCGGCCTCGGCCGCCCCGGCGATGTCGACGATCCCGAGCAGCGGGTTGGTCGGCGTCTCGACCCAGACCAGCCGGGTCTCGGCCCGGATCGCCTGCTTCAGCTGGTCGAGGCTGGTCATGTCGACCACGTCGACCCGCAGCCCCCACCCCTCGAACAGCCGGGCCGCGACCCGGTAGGTCCCGCCGTACACGTCGGCCGACAGCACCAGATGGTCGCCGGGCGCCAGGGTCTGGAGCACCGTCGTGGTCGCCGCCATCCCCGACGCGAAGCACACCCCGCCTCCCGGCCCCTCCGGGGCGACCCCCTCCAGCGAGGCCAGACAGGTTTCGAGATTCGCCCGGGTCGGGTTCTGTGTCCGGGCGTACTCGTACCCCTTGTGCCGCCCCACCGCCTCCTGAGCGAAGGTCGACGTCTGGTAGATCGGCGCGATCACCGCCCCGGTGGCCGGGTCGGGCTCCGACCCCACGTGCACCGCCCTGGTCTCGAAGTCCATGTCGTCAAAGCTGATGGCTCTACCCTCCACCGGATCGCAGATGTCGCCGGCAAGCATAGGCCGCCCCCGCCCTCCGATGGCGCCCAGGACGACAGGCACGACCGGCTACCGGGTGGCGGTGCGGGTGGCCAGGTGGTCGAGGAGGTCGGAGCGGGTCATGACGCCGACGGCGTGGCCGTGGTCGGTGACCAGAACGGCGGTGGACCGGCCCTTGGAGAGGAGCTCGAAGGCGGCCTCGGCCTGCTCGTGCTGCTCGATGGTGGGGAACGGGGGGTCCATGACGTCGACGACCTGGGCGTCGAGGACCTCGGGCTTGCGGAACAGGCGCTCCAGCAGGGTGCCCTCCTGGATGGAGCCGACCACGCTGGAGAGGTCGGCCGGGTCCTCGCCGTGGACGACCGGGAGCTGGCTGACCGAGTAGGCGTGGAGGCGGTCGATCGCCTCCTTGACCCGCTCGTGGGAGGCGACGGTGACCAGCGGCGGGGTGTCGTGGTGGGCCTTGCCGCCGAGCACGTCGACCACGGTGGCCGCGCCCCGGCGGGGCAGGAAGCCGTGGTCGAGCATCCAGTCGTCGTTGTAGACCTTGGACAGGTAGCCGCGGCCGGAGTCGGGCAGCAGAGCCACGATGGTGGTGTCGCGGCCGTACTCCTTGGCCACCTCGACGGCCGCGACCATGGCCAGCCCGCACGACCCGCCGACCAGCAGCCCCTCCTCGCGGGCCAGGCGACGGGTCATCAGGAACGAGTCCCGGTCCGGGACGGTCACATACCGGTCGACCACCGAGCGGTCGAAGGTCTCGGGCCAGAAGTCCTCCCCCACCCCCTCGAGCAGGTAGGGGTGGACGTCGTCGGAGGTGTAGATCGAGCCCTCGGGATCGGCCCCGACGACCACCAGGCCGGGCTTGCGCTCCTTGAGGTAGCGGCCGGCCCCGCTGATGGTGCCGCCGGTGCCGACCCCGGCCACGAACACGTCGATCTCCCCGCCCGTCTGGTCCCACAGCTCGGGGCCGGTGGTGGCGTAGTGGGCCTCGGGGTTGGCCGGGTTGGCGTACTGATTCGGCTGGAACGCCCCGGGGATCTCCTCGGTCAGCCGGTTGGCCACCGAGTAGTAGGACTCGGGCGAGTCGGGCGGCACCGCCGTTGGGGCGATCACGACCTCGGCGCCGTATCCCCGGAGCAGGGCGATCTTCTCCTGGCTCATCTTGTCGGGCATCACGAACACGCAGCGGTAGCCCTTGAGGGCGGCGACGATGGCCAGCCCGGCCCCGGTGTTGCCGCTGGTCGGCTCCACGATCGTGCCGCCCGGCTTGAGCTCGCCGGCCCGCTCGGCGCGCTCCACCATGGCCAGCCCGATCCGGTCCTTGACCGACCCGCCCGGGTTCAGGTACTCGACCTTGGCCAGCAGGGTCGGGGCCAGGCCCCTGCCGAGCCGTGACAGCCGGACCAGCGGAGTGCCGCCGACCACCTCGAGGATCGAGTCGTAGACCTCCATGCCGGGAAGCATAGCCCGTGGGCGGCCCTAGCGGATGGGGTTGCCGTCCGGGTCGATCCCCTCGAACAGGTCGGTCTCGCGCTCGGGGACCGGCACCAGCGACCGGGCCAGGGTGTAGTCCTCCCAGGGGTACACCTCGGCCACGACCTCGTCGGGGATGGCGAACCAGAAGCTGTTGGGGTCGATCTGGGTGGCGTGGGCGATCAGGGCGTCACGCCGCCGGCCCAGCCAGGCGGCCACGTCGACCTGTGCGGTGACGACCGGCTCGGGGAAGCCGTCGTCCTCCTCGTCCCAGCGCGCCAGCCACTCGGCGAACGGGCTCTCGATCCCGCGGGCGACCGCCCCTTCGTGGATCAGCTCCATCCGCTCCCGGCTGAAGGTGGCGTGGTAGTAGAGCTTCAGCGGCTGGAAGGGCGGCCCGGCCTCGGGGTAGCGGCCGGGGTCGCCGGCGGCCTCGAAGGCGGCCACCGAGACCTCGTGGGTGCGCACGTGGTCGGGGTGGGGGTAGCCGCCACGCTCGTCGTAGGTCAGCACCACCTGGGGCCGCTCGGCCCGGATGAGGGCGACCAGCCGGCCGGTGGCCTCGTCCAGGTCGGCGTTGGCGAAGGCGTCAGGGTGGCCGTTGGTCTCGGACTCGGCCATGCCCGAGTCGCGGTAGCCGAGCCAGTGGTGGGCGGTGACGTCGATGATCTCCAGCGCCTTGGCCAGCTCCTGTCGGCGCAGCTCGGGCATCTGCTCCAGCACCCCGGGCCGGTCCATGGCCGGGTTGAGGATCTCCCCGGCCTCGCCGCCGGTGCAGGTGACGACCACCACCCGGACGCCCTCGTCGGCATAGCGGGCCATCGTGGCCGCCCCCTTGGAGGACTCGTCGTCGGGGTGGGCGTGCACGGCCATCAGGGTTCTTGGCACGGCCTGGCTGCTCCTTGGTCGTCGGTGGACGCCCAGAGGGTAGCGAACCTGGCTGGGTTGCCGTCGATCGACATAGGTTGTTCGTTAAGAATGGAAGGTTCGTAGGGTTTGGGTATACTGACGGCCGAAGGAGGGGGGTCGTTCGTGAAGCTGGTGCAGCGCCTGGCTCGACTGGGCGAGCTGCTCATGGGGCTCGCCGGTCCGGCGGCCGCGCTGGGCGCTCCACGCAAATGGAGCTGAGGGCGGCAAGGGCGGCCGCCAGGCGGCGCGTCAGCGCCTACACCACCACCGTCACCATGGCCGGGCTCGCCCTGCTGGTGCTGGCCGCGCCCGCCGCCGCCCGGGTGGCCGGCCGCGACCCGGAGCCGGTGCTCCTGCTGGCCGCCCTCGTCCTGGCCGCCGAGCTGATGCCGCTGGAGCTGGGCCGGCCCGGGACCCGCGACTCGACCACCATGTCGCAGCCGTTCGCCTTCGCCCTGGTGCTCGGCTGGGGCACCCCGGCCGGGGTGGTCGCCCTGGGGGCCTGCTCGGCCCTGGCCGACCTGCTGGGCGGCAAGGCGGCCCGCAAGGTGCTGTTCAACTCGGCCCAGCTCGCCATCGCCCTCGGGGCCGCCGGCACGGCCTACTCGCTGGCCGGCGGCCACCCCGACCATGCCCGGGTGTCGCTGCCCGCCTTCGCGGCCGCCGCCCTGGCCTTCTTCGTGGTCAACAACCTGCTGGTGGAGGCGGTGCTGGTGCTGGCCGGGGGCACCCCGGCCCTGGGCCGGGTCCGCCAGGGGGTGGGCGTGCGGGCCTGGGTGTCGGCCATGCTGCTGGGGATGGCGCCGGTGGTCACGGTGATCGCCGAGACCAGCCTTGGCCTGGTCCCGATCCTCGGGCTGCCCACCGCGGCCGTCTACCTGGCCTGCCGGGGCGCCATCCAGGCCGACCGGAGGCGGGCCCGGGCCGAGGCCGAGGCCGAGCAGGCCCAGGCGTCCGCGGCCGAGCAGGCCCGCCTGGTCGAGGGCGAGCAGGCGCTGATCCGCCAGCTCCAGGAGAGCGACCGGCTCAAGCGGGACCTGCTGGCCACCGTCTCCCACGAGCTGAAGACGCCGCTCACGGTGATCCTCGGCACCCTCGGGACCCTCAGCCGCCGGGGGGCCGCCCTGGAGCCTGCCGAGCGGCGCGAGTTCGTCGACATGGCCATCCGCCAGGGCACCCGGCTCAAGGAGCTGATCGAGCAGCTGCTGCTGGCGGCCCGGTTCGAGCAGACCGGCCGCGAGCCGGCCGAGCACCCGCTGGTCGACGCGGCCGCCCTGGCCCGCGACGCCCTGACCGCGGCAAGGGTCGCCCACCCGGGGCGGGAGCTGGTGCTGGTCTCCCGGGAGGTCCTGCCGGTCCGGGCGGCCCCCGAGGCCGTCCTCCAGGTGCTCGGCAACCTGCTCGACAACGCGGCCAAGTACTCGCCCGACCGCGGCCCGGTCCGCCTGGAGGCGACCCGCTACGGGCCGCTGGCCGTGCTGGCCGTCGAGGACAGCGGCCCCGGGGTCCCGGCGGCCGACCGCGAACGCATCTTCGAGCGCTTCACCCAGCTCGACTCGGGCGCCACCCGGCGGGCCGGCGGGGTCGGCCTCGGCCTCTACATCGCCCGCCAGCTGGCCAACGCCCAGGACGGTGAGCTGGTCGTCTGCGATCCCCCCTCGGCGGCCACGGCGCCCGCTTCGAGCTCCGCCTGCCCCTGACCCCGATCGCCCGGAGCCCGAACCCGGTAGCGTACGCGGCCTCCAGCCGGTAGATTGGCCCCTGGTGCGGGCACCTGGTCCCGCCCTTTTGCGCATTCTGGGCTGCGTTCGCCATTTCGCGGGAGGTGGAGCATTGACCGCGACGACACCACAGGACCCCCTCGCCCTGCTCGGCATCGACCACGTCGAGCTGTGGGTCGGCAACGCCAAGCAGGCGGCCCATTTCTACCGGACCGGGTTCGGCTACACCCCGGTCGCCTATGCCGGCCCTGAGACCGGCCTGCGTGACCGCGCCTCCTGGGTGATCGGGCAGGGGTCGATCCGGCTGGTGCTGACCAGCTCCCTGCGGCCCGGGACCGAGATCGCCGACCACGTGGCCCGCCATGGCGACGGCGTCCACGACATCGCCCTGGCCGTGCCCGACGCCGTCGTCGCCTACGAGGCGGCTGTCGAACGCGGCGCCACCGGGGTTGCCGAACCGGCCGACGACAAGGACGAGCACGGCATCGTCCGCCGGGCGGCCATCGCCACCTACGGCGAGACGGTCCACTCGCTGGTCGACCGCTCGGGCTACAGCGGCCCGTTCCTGCCCGGGTACGTCGAGTGGGCCTCGGTGCCCGACCCGCTGCCGCCGGTCGGGCTGGAGGCCATCGACCACGTGGTCGGCAATGTCGAGCTGGGCCGGATGAACCAGTGGGTCGAGTTCTACGAGCGGGTGATGGGCTTCACCGAGCTGGTCCACTTCACCGACGAGGCCATCTCGACCGAGTACTCGGCGCTGATGTCCAAGGTGGTCTGGGACGGCGAGGGCCGCATCAAGTTCCCGATCAACGAGCCGGCCGAGGGCAAGAAACGCTCCCAGATCGACGAGTACCTGGACTTCTACGGTGGACCGGGCGTGCAGCACATCGCCATCCAGACCGGCGACATCGTGGCCAGCGTCCGCGCCCTGCGGGAACGGGGCATCGAGTTCATGCGGGTGCCCGACACCTACTACGCCGAGCTGGCCGACCGCTTCGACGACGTCGACCTCGACCTGGACAGCCTGGCCGAGCTCGGCGTGCTCGCCGACCGCGACGACGAGGGCTATCTGCTGCAGATCTTCTCCAGGATGGCCCAGGATCGGCCGACAGTGTTCTTCGAGCTGATCGAGCGGCACGGAGCCCGCGGCTTCGGCGAGGGCAACTTCAAGGCGTTGTTCGTGGCCCTGGAGCGCGAGCAGGCGCTCCGCGGCAACCTGTAGGGCCGGCAACTCGTAGGGCCAAGGAGGTTCCATCAACGATGTCTCAGCCAACCAGTGAACGCGGCATCACCTATCTGACTCCCGAGGCCTACGAACGGCTGTCGAGCGAGCTCAACGAGCTCAAGACCGAGGGACGCGAGCGCGTCTCGGCGGCCATCGGCACGGCCCGCGAGCACGGCGACATCCGCGAGAACGCCGACTACGACGCGGCCAAGAACGAGCAGGGGATGATGGAGGCCCGCATCCGCCAGCTGGAGACGCTGCTCGGCTCGGCCGTGGTCGGCGAGGTGGCGGCGACCAGCGGGGTGGCCGGGCCGGGCACGGTGGTCGTCCTGCAGATCGCCGGCGAGGAGGAGACCTACTTCCTCGGCAGCCGCGAGGAGGCCATCGAAGGGATGGACGTGCTCAGCGTCCAGTCGGCCCTCGGCCAGGCGGTGTCGGGCCGCAAGGTCGGCGACGAGTTCAGCTACGTCACCCCGACCGGCCACGAGCTGCCGGTGAAGCTCCTCCAGGCCGAGCCCCGCAGCTGACCGGCACCCCATGGCCTGACTGGCCGGCCGGGCCGGCGGGCCCGGAGGCCGCCGAGCTGGGCCTGGGCCTGCTCGGTGCCGGCCGGTTCGGGGCGCTGATCCTGGAGGCGGCGGCCGACCTGCCGGGGCTGCGGCCGGTGGCCGTGGCCGACCGGGACCGCGACCGGGCCGACGCCCTGGCGGCGGTCCACCGCGTCAAGCCTTGCGAGCCCGAGCGCCTGCTGGCCGACCAGCGGGTCTCGGTGGTGGCCATCGCCACCCCGCCGGCTGGCCACGCCCGCCTGGCTCTGGCCGCGCTCCGCTCCGGCCGGCACGTGTTCTGCGAGAAGCCGCTGGCCACCCGGCTCGAGGACGCCACCGAGGTGCTGGCCGAGGCCCGGGCCACCGGGGCGCCGCGGCTGACAGTCGACTACCCGCTGCGCCGGAACCCCCTGTACGCCCTGGTCGGCCGGCTCCAGCAGGCGGTGCTGGGCCCGCCCCGGCAGTTCGCCCTGGAGAACCTGGCCAGCGACGAGCGCCTCGACGCCGGCCACTGGTTCTGGGACCGGGAGGTCAGCGGGGGCATCGCGGTCGAGCACGGCGTGCATTTCTTCGACGTCGCCGCCTGGCTGCTCGGCTCCCAGCCCGAGCGGGTGCAGGCCCTGGAGGCGGCCCGGCCCGACGGCCGGGTCGACACCGTCCTGGCCTCGGCCGGCCACCCTGGCGGGGCCACCGCCAGCTACGTCCACAGCTTCGCCCGGCCCGACCGGGCCGAGTCCCAGTGGACCACCCTGGACTGGGGCGAGCTGGCCAGCGGCCGGCTCTACGGCTGGATCCCGGTCGAGCTCGAGCTGGACATCCGCACCGACGGGGCCGGGCTGGCCGCCGTCCAGGCCCTGACCACCGACCAGCGGGCCGCCCTGGCCGTGCCCGGCTACCGCCCCAGCGGGGCCGAGCGCATCACCCTGGAGCTGGCCAGCCGCGGCCAGCCCGGCCGCTGGGACCTCCGCCTGCGCGCGACCCTCGGCGGCCAGGTCGCCAAGCCCCGCGTCTACCGCGAGAGCGTCCGCGCCGGCCTGGCTGACCTCCTCGCCGCCATCACCACCGGCGGCCATCCGGCCGTCACCCCCGCCGACGCCTGGACCAGCCTGGCCACCGCCCTGGCGACCCAGGAGTCGGCCACCACCGGCACCGCCACCCGCCCGCACGACCTGCCCTCCTAGGGAGGGCCTGTGCGCCCGGTCAGGGGCGAATGTTCTGGTTGCGGCGGAACACGTTGGCCGGGTCCCAGGCGCGCTTGAGGGCGACCAGGCGGTCGTACTTGGCCGGGCCGTAGGCGCCGCGGACGCCCGCCTGGTCGAGCTGGCCCAGGTCGTTGACGTAGTTGACCGAGGTGGCGAAGGGGCGGAGGGCGGCCATGGCGTGGCGGCCCCAGGCGACCCGGGCCGGGTCCTCGGCCGGGTCCTGCCAGACGGCCTCGGTGATCAGCCAGAGGGCGGCGTCGCGGCCGCTGAAGGCGGTGGCGTCCTCGGGGACCCGGCCGAAGGCGCCGCCCAGCGACAGCAGCCCGACCCCGCAGTCGGGGCCGGGGGCCTCGGCCAGCACGGCCCCGATCTGGTCGACCGCTTCGGAGGCCAGGGCCTCCAGCAGCAGGCCCTTCCAGTAGTAGCGCTTCCCCCAGCGGTAGTGGTCGTCGCTCTCGGCCTGGAGGTCGAGATAGACCCGGGGAGCGAAGGTGTCGAGCGCCGGTCCCAGGGCGCGCAGCGGGGCCAGGTCGCGCTCGGCGCCGGGCAGGGGGCCGCAGTGGGTGGCGTTGACCACCACCACCGGGCGGCCGGCCACCTCAGGAGGGAACGGCGGGCCGGGCGGGGCCACGAACCAGCCCATGCCGGCGGTGACCTGGTCGGGGGCGGCCGCCATGGCGGCGGTGAAGGCGGCCGCGACCTCGCGGGCCCGCTCGATCGGGTAGACGGCGATGCCGGCCAGCACCTCGGGGCCCACCGGGTGCAGGGCCAGCTCGAAGGAGGTGGCGATCCCGAAGTTGGGGCCGGCCCCGCGCAGGCCCCAGAACAGCTCGGGCTCGGTGCCGACGTCGGCCCGCTCCCGGCCGCCCTCGGCCGTGACCAGCTCGACCCCGAGCAGGTTGTCGAGGGTCAGCCCGTGCCGGCGGGTCAGCCGCCCGACCCCGCCGCCCAGGGTCAGGCCGCCGACGCCGGTGTGGGAGACGTGCCCGGTCGGGCAGGCCAGCCCGAACGCCTGGGCCCGCCGGTCGAGCTCCCCGAGCAGGGCGCCCCCGGCGGCGGTGGCCACACGGCCCCCGGGGTCGACCCGGACCTCGGCCATGGCCGACAGGTCGACCACGATGCCGCCGTCGCAGGTCGAGAACCCGGGGTAGCTGTGGCCGCCGCCGCGGACGGCGACCAGCAGGTCCTGCTCCCGGGCGAAGCGGACGGCCGCGACCACGTCCTCGACGCCGGCGCAGCGGGCCACCAGCGCCGGGTGGCCGTCGGCGGTGGCGTTCCAGACCGCCCGGGCCCGGTCGTAGCCCGGGTCGCCGGGGAGCACCACCCGGCCCCAGAGCCGTTCGCGGAAGGCGGCGAGCGCCCGGCGGCTCGGCATGGGGCCACGGTACCGGTC
>JASLIH010000075.1 GCA_030152105.1 Actinomycetes bacterium | reverse complement strand
CCTGGAGCCACTGTGGCTGCAGGCCCAGGCGGTGCCGTCGGCGTCACTGGTCCCCTGCGTGCGGTTCCTGCCGGTCGGCTGGAATGTCGCCGAGGTGGCGGTCAACAACGGCCGGTCGCTGATCACCCTGAACCACGACCGGGCCGGCGACCGCGCCCTGGTGGTGCGGCTGACCGCCGCCTGCGAGGTGAACGGGGCGGTCGAGGGGCCGTCAGCGACCACGGGCGTGCGGCACTACCAGAGGATCGAATCGCCCACCGGCCAGTTCGCCGCCGTCTGGTACGACCGGTTCCCGGGTGGTTGTGTCACCAGCCGGTTGCACCTGACGACCGACCCGAACGGCGAGTTCGCCGCCCAGGCGCCACAGGTGCTGGGCTTCACCACCCGTGCGGCGCTCGCGGAGGCGCTCAGCCAGCGCTCGGACGGACGACTCCAGCTCGACCCCGAAGCGGCACGATGAGCCGGCCCGACCTGGCGAGGTCGCCGTTAGCAGCTGTTGTCGAGCCCGAACCGCATCCCGATGGAGGTCGGTATCAGGGAACTGAGGAACCACCTGAGCCGCTACCTCGACCGCGTGCGTGATGGCGACGAGGTCGTCGTAACGGACCGAGGCCGTGCGATCGCCCGCGTCGTTCCGGTTGGCGGCGAGCGGGTCCTTGACCGGCTCATCGCCGAGGGCATCGTGACACCTGCCCGGCAGCCGAAGCGGCGAGCGGCCAAGCCCCGGCTCCGCCCGCGCCACGTCGTTGTGGGACGGCGCCGATCGGGTCGTGAGCGTCCGACTCCTCTATCCGGAGATACGCGCTGCTCTCGCCCAGGCCGAGCGACTTGGCCGCCTCACAGCACGGCAGCTGCGCGGCGCCGTGACTGAGCTCGACTCCTTGTTCGAGGTGACCGACCTCGTCGAGGTCGATCATGCCCTCGCTGTCCGCGCTGGCGAGCTGGCTGAGGCTCGTCGACTGCGCGGGTATGATGCGGTCCACCTCGCGGCGGCAGAACGGGTCCGCGATCCAGACGTCGTCGTGATTGCTGGCGACGCCCTTCTCGATGCGGCCGCCGCTGAGGGCATGGCGGTAGCTGCGCTTTCGTGATACCGGTCTCAAGCCGTGGTCGCCTGCCGCCTCTATGCTTGCATTGCCGTATCTCCCGGCCGATCCACGGAAGGTGGCGATGATCGACCCTGGAGGGGGCGAGCGGCGCGACCTGGATCAGGGCCGCCAGATTCGCTTTGTTGTCACGCCCACGGGCGTGCGGGTGGCGTATGCCACCGTCGGACGGGGTCCCGGGCTCGTTGTGCCTGCGGCCTGGATCGGTCACCTCGAGATTGGGTGGCAGGACCCGGCCATGCGCGCCTTCTTCGCCCCGATCGCCGCCCGCCGGACCGTGGTGGCCTACGACAAGCCGGGCTGTGGGCTCTCCGACCCCTGGCCAGCGCCCCAGACGCTCGACAGCGACCTCGAGGTGCTCCGGGCGGTGACCGACCACCTCAAGCTCGGCCGGGTCGACCTGCTCGGGCTCTCAATGGGCGCGCCGTTGTCGTTGGCCTACGCGGTACACCACCCCGAAGAGGTCGGGCGCCTGATTCTGTACGGCGGCTTCGCCAACGGTCACCAGATCGCCTCAGCCAAGGTCCGCGCGGCCATGATCGAGCTGGTCCGGGCGCACTGGGGGCTCGGCTCGGACGTGCTGGCCGACATCTTTCTCCCTGACGGCACAGCGGAGGCGAAGGCGCGCTTCGCCCAGCTGCAACGGGGGTCCACGACCGCAGAGGTTGCCGCCGAGCTGCTGGCGCAGTGCTATGAGATCCGTGTCGACGACCTCCTCGACCGCGTCGCCGCGCCCACGCTGGTGCTGCACCGGCGCGACGACCGGGCCATTCCCTATCGGCTGGGACGCGACCTGGCGGCCAGGATCCCGGGAGCGCGGCTGGTATCGCTCGCCGGCCGGAGCCACTGGGTGTACACCGGCGACGCCGCGGCGGTGGTCCGCGAGATCCTGGGGTTCCTTGGCGCCTCCCACAGCGCGCTGCCCGCCGAACAGGCTGAGGGGCCACCTGGCACGCTCACGCCACGGCAGCTCCAGGTCGCGGCCCTGGTTGCCGACGGCCTTACCAACCGCCAGATCGCCGGCCGGCTGGGGATCGAGGAACGCTCGGCCGAGGGACACGTGGAGCGCATCCGCCAGCGGCTTGGCGTGAGGTCCCGCGCCCAGGTCGCCGCCTGGTGGGTCTCCGCCCACGGTAACTGAGGTACCTGGCTGAGGTACCGGCTGGGGTACTTTCCCGCCTGACGGTCGGGCACGCCGTTCGTAGCATCGCCTCCAGGATCTGGTCCAGGTGATGGAGGAGAGCTGACGTGGATTCTGCCCGCCCTCGGCTGCGTATTGGCCGGCGCTTCTGCGGGCCGCCGGGGGCCGCCAACGGCGGCTTCGCCTCCGGCTCGCTGGCGGCCCTGCTCGGCGGTACCGTCGACGTCGAGGTCTCCCTGCGTCGGTCCGTGCCGCTGGAGCGCCCGCTCGGGGTCCGCCACGACGGTGACGCCCTGCTCCTGGAGGACGACGGCTGGCTGCTCGCCGAGGCGCACCCGCCGGCCGCCGAGGTCGAGCTGACCGTGCCCGACGCCCCGACGCCGCAGGAGGCGCGCGCCGCGGCCGGTCGGGGGCCCTACTACAGCGATCCGTTGTTCCCCGACTGCTTTGTCTGCGGGCCTGCTCGCGCGCCGGGCGATGGGTTGCGGATCTTCCCCGGCCGGGTGCCTCGGCGCCCGGTGTGGGCGGCGCCCTGGACGCCGGACCCGTCGGTCGGCGGCCTCGACGGCCAGGTCCGGAACGAGGTGGTCTGGGCGGCGCTGGACTGCCCCGGCGGGGTGGCTGCGGCGGAGGCCGCCGCCGTACCCGCCGGGACCCCGGTCCTGCTCGGCCAGATGACCGCGCGGCTGGGCGCCCGGCCCCGGATCGGGACGGAGTACCGGCTGGTGGCCTGGCTACTTGGGCGCGACGGCCGCAAGCTCACCGCCGGGTCGGCGCTGCTCGGGTCCGACGGCGAGGTAGTGGCGGCCGCCAGGGCCCTCTGGATCACCGTCGCGCGCACCGCTGGAGGATCGCGATGAGCGCCCAACGCCGTGGCGTGGCGCTCACGCCCATGGAGACCCGGCACGACATCATCCTGCGCACGGCCCAGCTCGCCGACGAGCTCGGCTACGAGGCCTTCGCCCTGCCCGAGGGCTGGGGGCTGGACTCGACCCTGCTGCTCACCGAGGCCGCGTCGCGCACACGCCGGATCAAGCTCGTCTCCGGCGTCATCTCCGTCTGGGGCCGCACCCCGGGCACGCTGGCGATGACCGCCGCCACCCTTCACCGGCTGTCGGGAGGCCGGTTCGTGCTCGGACTCGGCCCAAGCACCAGAGCACTGGTGGAGGGGTTCCACGACGTCGGCTTCCTCCACCCCGCCGACAAGCTGCGCGAGGTCACGACCAAGGTCCGCGCGCTCCTGGCAGGTGAACGCGCCCTGCTCGACGCCACGCCCGGGGCACGGCCGCTCCGCCTCGGCCAGCCGGCCGCGCCCGATCTGCCCATCTGGCTCGCGGCGATGGGCGACCGCACCGTCCGGGTCGCCGCCGAGCTAGCCGACGGCTGGTTCCCGCTCTTCGTCGCCCGTGACCAGGTCGCCGACCGGGTCCGTACCCTCAGGAAGGTCCGGGAGGCGGCCGGTCTCCGGACCGAGCCACTCACCGTCGTCGCCGGCCCGGTGACCGTCGCCACCGATGACGCCGCCATGGCCCGCCGCATCTCGGCCAGTTGCATCGCCTGGTATCTGTGCGCCATGGGCGACGTCTACGCCCGGTTCGTCACCGAGCAGGGGTACGGCGGCGCGGTCCAGGCCGTCCTCGAAGCGAACCCGCATCCCCGTCCCGATGGCGGCGTCGTCCCCGCCGAGGCGCAGGTCGTCCTGGACCAGTTCACCGCCCACGGCACGCCAAGCCAGGTCCGTGACCAGCTGGCGGGGTGGGACAGCGCGGTTGACCTGGCGATGATCGGGCTGCCACCGGGCCTGCCCTGGCCTACCATCGAGGCGACCCTGCGGGCCGCCGCGATCGGAGCCTGAGAGGATCACCGCACCTTCAGCCTCGCGCGACGGATGCCGGTGGACGTGCGGTCGACTGGCGCACGACGAGCTCGGTCGCGAGCTCGACGTGGTGGGAGTCCACTCCCTCGCCGGCCGCCAGCCGGAGGGTTGTCCGGACGGCGACGGCGCCCAGCTCGCGAAGCGGCTGTCGGACCGTGGTGAGGGGGGGTGCGGCCAGGCGGGCGAGCGGGGTGTCGTCGAAGCCGACCACGCTGAGGTCCTCCGGGACCCGCAGGCCTCGGGTTCGGGCGGCCTCGATCACCCCCAGAGCGGTCTCGTCGCTGCCCGCGAACACCGCGGTCGGGGGCTCGGGCAGGTCGAGGACGGCGGCGCCTCCCAGGATCCCGTGCTCGTAGCTGAACCGCCCCGTCCGCACATACTCGTCGGGGACCGGCGCTCCCTCGGCTTCCATGGCGCCGCGGTAGCCGTGCATCCGTGCCTGGTTGCAGGCCGCGGCTGCCGGACCGCCGAGGTAGGCGATCTGGCGGTGCCCCAGGTCGAGCAGGTGCTGTGTTGCCGCCAGGCCGCCGGCGAAGTTGGTCGACCCGACGCTGGTCACCTGAGCACTCGGCAGGTTGAGGGGGTCGATGACGACGACCGGCATGCGCGCCCGGGTCAAGGCCCGCAACTCCGCGGCCGCCAGCTCGCTGGTGACAACGATCGCCCCCTGGCGACCGGCGGCGGCCAGCCCACGGGCCCACGCGGCAGGACGGTTCGCCCCGGAGCTGGGCTGTTCGCGCGGACGCACGCTGACGACGACGGCGACGCCGGCTTCTGTCGCGGCCTCCACGACACCCTGCAGCACCTCGGTGTGATAGGCGTTGAGCTGGCCGTGGAAGAACAGCTCGATCGCTGGAGCTGGAGACAGAGCCGGCCTGGCGCGGCGGGCGACGTAGTCGTGCTCGTGGAGGTGTTCCTGGACGAGCGCGCGGGTCGCCGGGGCGACGTCGTTGCGGTCGTTGAGCACCTTGGAGACGGTCGCGACGGAGACGCCCGCCGACGCTGCGACGCTGGCCAGGGTGGCTCGTCGATGCCTGGACGCCACGGTCTCCCTCTCTCCTTCTGCGCTAGGCGTCGCCGGCGACCGGGCTGAGCTCCACCGGGGTGACGAGCTGGCGGTCATGGCCGACCACCCGCAGGGTGCCGGTGAGCCGCACACGACCGCGGCAGGGCAGGTCCGCAGCCGATGTCCCGACCATCACCTCGATGTCCCCCGGCTCGACGATCCGCTGGAGCTCCCGGTTCGTGTAGGCGGTCCGGTCGGCGTGGACGCGGAAGGTCACGTCGACACCCTCGCCAGGCGCGAGCCCGACGCGGGCGAACCCGGCGAGCTGCTTCACCGGGCGGGCGACCTGGGCGAGGACGTCGCGCAGGTAGAGCTGGACCACCTCGTCGCCCTCCCGCGGGCCCGTGTTGCGGACCCGGACCGAGACAGTGAACACGCCGTCGGTGGGCACCTCGGCATCGCCGATCCTTAGCGCGTCCACCGCGAAGGTCGTGTAGGAGCCGCCGTAGCCGAAGGGGTAGAGGGGGGTCGCGTCCAGCGAGCTGATGCCGGCGCTCTCCGGACTGCCGAGAGGGGGCTGGAGGTACGTGCCGGGCTGCCCGCCGGGACGCTTGGGGATCTGCACGGGCAGCTTCCCGCCCGGCTGGATCCGGCCGGACAGAACGCCGGCGATCGCCGACGCTCCCTCCTCTCCCGGCATGAACGCCTGCACCAGGCCGGCGGCGCGGCCATGCACCTGGCCGAGGGCGTAGGGGCGGCCGGAGACCACCACCACGACCACCGGCGTTCCGGTCTGCAGGAGCTCGTCCAGCAGCTCCGCCTGCACCCCTGGGAGCCGGAGGTCCTCGGCGTCGCACCCCTCGCCGGACGAGCCGTGGCCGAAGAGGCCGGCGAGGTCGCCGACGACGGCCACGCAGAGGTCGGCCGCGCGGGCGGCGGCGAGCGCGGCCTCGAAGCCGGACCGGTTCTCTCCCTGCACCGGGCAGCCTTGCTCGTGGACGAGCTCGGCGCCTGGCAGCTCCGCCGCCAGGGCATCGACCACGGTCTGCACCTCGAGCCCCAGCCCGAGACCCGGGTGGCGCGGCAGCACATGGTTGGGGAAGGCGTAGCAGCCCATGAGCACACGCGGGTCGGCGGCGCAGGGCCCGACGACGGCCACCCGGCTCGGCGCCGGGCGCCCCTCGCCGAGCAACGGCAGCGCGGACCCGGCCTCGAGCAGGACGACCGACCGCTCGGCCATCTCCCTGGCGAGGGCGCGGTTGGCGGGTGAGTCGAGGTCGGTGGCGGCCGCACCGGCCACCGAGCCCTCAGGCGTCCAGTCCGCGTCGAGCAGCCCGAGCTGCACCTTCTGCGTGAGGAGCCGCCGGGCGGCTCGGTCCACGAGGGCCTCTGGCAGCTCGCCCCGCCGTACCCGCTCCACGAGGCCGGGACCGAAGCCGATGGTGTCCGGGAGCTCGACGTCGATGCCAGCGGCGAGCGCCTGGGCGCCGGCCTCGTCGGTGTCGGCGGCGACGCGGTGCATGGTCGCGAGGAACGGCACCGCCCAGTAGTCGGACACGACGGCGCCGGCGAATCCCCACTCCTCGCGCAGCAGGTCGGTGAGCAGCCAGTGATCCGCGGCCGCCGGGACCCCGTCCACGTCGGAGTAGGAGTTCATCACCGAGCCGGCGCCGGCCAGGGCGACGGCCGCCTCGAACGACGGCAGGATGACGTCCATGAGCTCGCGCCGGCCCATCGAGACGGGTCCGTGGTTGCGTCCCGCCCGGGCGGCGGAGTACCCGGCGAAGTGCTTCAGGGTGGCGATGACGCCGGCGCTCTGCAGGCCCCGCACGTAGGCGGCACCGAGCACGGAGACGAGGTAGGGATCCTCGCCCATGGTCTCCTCGACGCGGCCCCAGCGGTAGTCCCGCACGACGTCCAGCACGGGCGAGAGACCCTGGTGCACGCCGACGGCCGCCATGTCGCGCCCGATCGCGGCCGCCATCCGCTCGACGAGGCCGGGGTCGAACGTCGCCCCCCAGGCGATCGCCGCCGGGTAGACCGTGGCCCCGAAGGTCGTGAACCCGGTCAGGCACTCCTCGTGGACCAGGGCGGGGATCCGCAGGCGGGAGTTGTCGAGGACGACCCGCTGCTGGCGCACGAGCTCGGCCGCGCCGTCGACGGCGGTCACCGGGGCGCTGCCGAAGACCCGGGTGAGATGGCCGAGCCCATGCCGGCTCGCCGCCTCGAGCGACAGGGACCTCCCGGCCGCGAACACGTCCTGCATCGGCGCCACGGTGTGGTTGGCGTCACCGTCCGTGGACGGCACCTGGCCGGAGTCGGCCTCGTCATCCGGCAGCGCGCCTCCGATCCAGCGACTGCCGAGCTGGGCCACCTTCTCCTCGAGAGTCAGCTGCTCAAGGAGGAGCTCGACCCGGTCGGCCGTGGGAAGCGCCGGGTCCTGCCACCGGGCCGCCACCCGGTCCGCCACGGGGGTCGGGTCCGAGGTCGTCACGAAGCCTCCTTCGACAAGTTATCGGGATGGTTCGAAACGTTTCGACCGGATTCGAAAAACCGGTTCAGTTGATCTCAGCAAGCATCTTGACATGCCTCACCGACCTTTCTAGTTTGATTTGCGCGGTCACGGTCGAAAGTGCCGATAGCCCGGCGCGAAACAAGCACCAGCGTGCTGGGCCCACGGCCGGTCGCAACCGCGTCAGACGACCGACTGGCCGCGGGAGGCCGCGGCTCTCGACGACGGGAGAGGACCGTGGACCCCAAGACGTTGTCTCGGCGGAACTTCCTTGGCCTGGCCGCGGGCACCGCCGCCACCGTGGCGCTCGCCGGCTGCGGCAGCTCCGGCCCCAGCGACAAAGGCAGCAGCGGGGGCGGCGGCGGTGCCGCTGCCGGCGCGGCCACCTACTGGTTCCTCACCGGTCCGCCCGGCGAGGACATCCGCCAGGGTTCCGTCGACCGGTTCAACCAGGCGAACCCCAACGCCAAGATCACGGCGACGACCTTCGCGAACGACGCCTACAAGACGAAGATCAAGACGGCCATCGGCGCCGGCCAGGCGCCAACCATCATCTGGGGCTGGGGCGGCGGCGGTCTGCGCAGCTACGTCCAGGCCAGCCAGGTCGAGGACCTCACCTCGTGGTTCGCCGAGAACGCCGCGGTCAAGGACCGCCTGTTCCCCTCGTCCTTCGGGGCGGCGACGATCGACGGCAAGATCTACGCGATGCCGGCCGAGACGGTCCAGCCCATCGTGCTCTACTGGAACAAGAAGCTCTTCGACAAGGTCGGCGCCGAGCCGCCGCAGTCCTGGGACGACCTCATGAGCCTGGTGCCGAAGTTCAACAGCGCCGGCGTCGCCCCCATCTCCCTCGGCGGGCAGTCGCGGTGGACGAACATGATGTGGCTGGAGTTCCTCTTCGACCGCATCGGCGGTCCTGAGGTGTTCCAGGCGGTCTTCGACGGCGAGAAGGACGCCTGGTCCAACCCGGCGTCCATCGAGGGGCTGACCAAGGCGCAGGAGCTCATCAAGGCCAACGGCTTCGTCAAGGGCTTCTCCTCCATCACCGCCGACTCCAACGCCGACCAGGCACTGCTGTACACCGGCAAGGCCGCCATGATGCTCCACGGCACCTGGACCTACGGGAACATGAAGGAGGCCGGTGGCGACTTCGTCAGCGGCGGCAACCTGGGCTACATGAACTTCCCGGCGGTCGACGGCGGCAAGGGCGACCTGAGCAACACCGTCGGCAACCCCGGCCAGTACTACTCGATCTCGTCCAAGGCCACGCCCGAGGCGAAGGAGACCGCCAAGAAGTTCTTCGCCACCGCGGTGCTCTCCGACGCCGAGGTCAAGGAGTGGACCGACAACGGCGCGATTCCGATCGTCAAGGGCACCGGCAGCCAGCTCAGCGCCTCCAAGGACGCCGACTTCCTCACGTTCGTCTACGACACCGCCAGCAACGCCAAGATCTTCGCCCAGTCCTGGGACCAGGCCCTCAGCCCCACCGCCGCCGAGAAGCTGCTCGACAACATCGCCAAGCTCTTCCAGCTGTCGATCACACCGCAGCAGTTCGCCGACAACATGAACCAGGTCATCGGGCAGTGACCACCCTCGCTCCGCCCGCCGCGCCGGGGACGCGGCGCACCACCTCGACGGGCGGGCGGAGCGGTTCGGTCGCGTGGATGGCGCTGCCGGCCCTGCTGGTCTTCGTCGCGTTCGGGGTCGTGCCGCTCCTGGGCGTCCTGTTCCTCAGCTTCACGTCATGGGACGGCATCGGGGTGATCAAGCCGACCGGCTTGGTCAGCTGGCGAGCCGTCCTCGCCGACCCGGGCCTGCTGCACGCGCTCTGGGTGACGTTCGTGATCATGGCGCTCTCGTGGTTGGTCCAGACCCCGGCGAGCCTCCTCCTCGGGGTGTTCCTGGCCGGGCACCAGCGGTACCGCGAGTTCCTGGCGGTGCTGTTCTTCATCCCGCTGCTGCTGAGCTCGGCGGCCATCGCCATCACCTACAAGGCGCTGCTCGACCCGAACTTCGGCCTCGGCGCCGGGCTGCACATCCCCCTGCTGGTCCAGGACTGGCTCGGGGAGGCACGGCTTGCCATGGGCGTGATCATCTTCGTGGTCTCGTGGCAGTTCATCCCGTTCCACACCCTCATCTACCAGGGTGCCGTGCGCCAGATTCCGAGGTCGATGTACGAGGCGGCCCAGCTCGACGGCGCCGGACGGGTCCGCATGTTCTTCAGGATCACCCTGCCCCAGCTGAAGTACACGATCATCACGTCGTCGACCCTCATGGTGGTCGGGTCGCTGGTGTTCTTCGACCTCATCTTCGTGCTCACCGAGGGTGGGCCTGGCGACGCCACCCGGAACCTTGCGCTGGACATGTACAAGCGGGGCTTCCAGGCGAACCTCATGGGTCAGGCCAGCGCCATCGCGCTGATCCTGGTGCTGGTGGCCCTGGCCCTGGCCCTGCTCCTGCGCCGGATCGGCGGCGGCAGCTCGAGCACGAGCCAGCTGGAAGGGGTCTGACGTGGCGACGACGCTGCGTGCCGGGACCCGGCAGGCCGCGGGGGGCCAGAAGCGCCGCTCGCGCGGCCGCGGCGCTCGCCGCCCCAACTGGCTGGCCGGGGTGGCGGGGTGGCTCTGGCTCGTGATCGTGATCGTGCCCATCTACTGGATCGTGATCACCAGCTTCAAGACGCAGAGCAACTACTTCACGACAAACCCGTTCGCGCCGCCCACCGCACCGACACTGGACAACTACCGGGTGGTCATCGAGGCGGACTTCGCCCGCTACTTCGTCAACAGCGCCATCGTCGCGCTGGGCGCGGTCGTGCCCGCGGTCCTCGTCTCCTTCATGGCCGCCTACGCGATCGTCCGGGGCGGCGACCAGTGGCTCCTGCGGTCGGTCAACTCGCTGTTCCTGATGGGGCTGGCGATCCCGCTGCAGGCGGCCATCATCCCCATCTATCTCATCATCATCCGGCTGCACCTGTACGACACCCTGCTGGCGATCATCCTGCCGTCGATCGCGTTCGCGATCCCGCTGTCGGTGCTCGTGCTGACGAACTTCGTCCGCGACGTCCCCAAGGAGCTCTTCGAGTCGATGCGGATGGACGGGGCCAGCGAGTGGGGCACGATGTGGCACCTGGCCTTCCCGCTGACCCGGCCGGCGCTGGTCACGGTCAGCATCTACAACGGCCTGGCGATCTGGAACGGGTTCCTCCTGCCGCTGATCCTCACCCAGAGCCCGGACCAGCGGACCCTGCCGCTCGCGTTGTGGACGTTCCAGGGCCAGTACGGCGTCAACGTGCCCGCCGTCCTCGCGTCCGTCCTCCTGACAGCCCTGCCGATCCTCGCCCTGTACGTCCTCGGCCGCCGCCAGCTCCTCAGCGGGTTGACCGCGGGATTCGGCAAGTAGGCGTTCGTTGACCGCGATCCCAGCCGCCGGGGAACGGCAACCGGTCGAAGCGGTGGAGGCGATCCTGCGCGAGCGGCTAGGGTCGATGTCGCTCCAGCAGAAGGTCCGGTTGCTCACCGGCGCCGACTTCTGGTCCCTTCGTCCGGAGCCAGCGATCGGGCTGCGCCGGATG
>JASLIH010000057.1 GCA_030152105.1 Actinomycetes bacterium | reverse complement strand
TCATGCGACGATTCCTATCTGCTCAAGTCGTCTCCGCCCACAAACCGGCCTTGGGGCCGGGACAACGACCGCATGCCGGTGGAACAGACCGCTGTCTGGGTGCGCCTGACGATCCCATACTATGTGGCCGCTTCGTGGGGGCGGGGCTGGTGGAGGTGATCGTGGTGTCTCGGCGGGTGCAGACGCTGCTGTTCACCGACATCGTGGGGTCGACTGACCGCCTGCGGGAGTTGGGGGACGCGGCCTGGGCTGCATTGCGGGTCCGCTTCCACGGTGTGATGCGAGCCGTGCTTGCAGCACATGGTGGCCGGGAGGTGGACACCGCCGGGGACGGGTTCCTGGCCCGGTTCGACGCTCCGGCCTCAGCGGTGGGCGCGGCGGCGGTGGTGGTGGCAGCGGTGGCGCCGTTGGGGATTGAGATCCGCGCCGGACTGCACACCAGCGAGGTGGAACTCGACGGGGAGGAGATGACCGGGGTCGGGGTGCACCTGGCGGCAAGGGTGATGGCCGAAGCCGGTCCCGGGCAGGTGCTGGTCAGTGCCACGGTCCGCGAGCTCATGGCGGGTCGCGGGCTCGGGTTCGTCGATCTGGGAGAGCGCGAGCTCAAGGGGTTCGCCGAGCGCTGGCGGCTGTTCGCCCTGGACCCGGCCACGGTGCTGGGCGACGGCGACGAGGGCGCCAACCAGGTGCTGTGGGAGCCGACGGCGGAGGGCGAGGGTCGAGGCGGAACCGGGGTCCGGTTCCCCGGGCTGCTGTCGGTTGGGCACTCGGCCGGGTACGTCGGCCGTGGTGAGCTGCTGGGGCGCCTGGAGCGTGTCCGTCGCCAGTCCGCGGCCGGGAGGTGCCAGGCTGTACTGCTGTGCGGGGAGCCGGGAATCGGCAAGACCCGCACGGCCGCCGAGGTGGCCCAGGGCGCCTTCGACGAGGGCGCGATCGCGCTGTACGGGCGCTGCGACGAGGAGATCGGAGTGCCCTATCAGCCGTTCGCCGAGGCCCTTGACTGGTACACAGGCCACGTCGGCCGACCGGTCCTGGGTCGACATCCAGGTGAGCTGATCCGTCTCCAACCCCTCCTCGGGTCGCGGGTCGCGGGGTTGCCGGCGCCGGTGTCGTCGGACCCGCGCTCGCAGGAGTATCTCCTGTTCGAGGCAACCCGGTCCTGGCTGGTTGAGCTGAGCCGCCAGCAGCCGGTGGTGTTGGTGCTCGACGACCTGCACTGGGCGCCCAGGCCGGTGCTGCTGTTGTTGCGGCATGTGCTGCGGGCGGCGGTGGCTGAAGGCGACGGCGTGCGTCTGCTGGTGCTGGGCACCTACCGCGACACCGAACTTACCCGCGGCCATGCCCTGGCGGGAGTGATGGCTGACGTGCGACGCCTGCCTGGCGTTGAGCAGCTCGCGATGGCCGGTTTGTCGATGGTCGAGGTGACCCAGCTGGTGTCCCAGGCGGCGGGCCATGAGCTCGACGACGACGGCAGGCGGTTGGCGGAGAGCCTTCATGCCGAGACCGAAGGCAATCCCTTCTTCGTAGGGGAGGTGCTCCGCCATCTGGTCGAGACCGGGATGGTGCGCCGCCAGGACGACCGCTGGGTGGTCGCACCCGGTGGCGCGGTGGCGGTGCCCGAAGGGGTGCGCGACGTGGTCGGGCGGCGTCTCGGACGCCTGGCGGCGCAGACCAACCAGATGCTGTCGGTGGCGGCCGTGCTCGGCCGTGACTTCGACGTCGAGCTGCTGGCCGCGGTTCGTGACACCTCGGAGGGCAGCCTGCTTGACGCCCTGGATGAGGCGGTGGGGGCGGGACTTGTCGAGGAGACCGGTGCGGACCGCTACCGCTTCGCCCACGTGCTGGTCCGTGCCACGCTGCTCGGGGAGCTGTCGGCGACGCGCCAGCGGCGTCTGCACTGGCGGGTGGGCGAGGTGATCGAGAAGCTCCGACCTGAGGATGTTGTGGCCCTCGCCTACCACTTCGGCCAAGCCGGCCCGGACAGCGACGGGTCCCGAGCGGTACGGTACGGGCTGGCCGCCGCCGAGCAGGCGCTCCAGGCCCGCGCCCTGGGCGATGCAGAGGCCCGTTTCCTCCAGGTCCTCAGACTGCTCGAGGATCCCGCCACCCTCGAGACTTCAGCACGCATCGCGGCGTTGTGCGGCCTGGGCGAGGCGCAGCGCGACCAGGGAAGCGCGGAGTTCCGGGCGACCCTTCTCGAGGCAGGCTGGCTTGCGCAAGCTTCGTCCGACGTTCCCCTGCTGGTCCGGGCCGCGCTGGCCAACTCACGTGGACTTCCCAGTCTGATCGGTGCTGTCGATGCCGACCGTGTCGCCATCACCGAAGCCGCTCTGGAATCGGTCGGCCCACAACCGACGGCGGAGCGGGCGCGACTGCTCGCCCACCTGGCCGCCGAGCTCTGCTTCGCCGGCGACGACCGGCGGCGTGTGGCGCTGTCCGACGAAGCCGAGGGCATCGCGCGTGGCCTCGGAGACCGAGGCCTGCTCGCCTGGGTGCTCAACCGCACCGGCTATGCCGCCTTCGCCCCTGACCGCGTCGAACGCCTTGTCGCTCGGGGTGAGGAAGCGACCCGGCTGTCGGATGCCGCCGGTGACCCTGCCCAGCGGGTCCTGAGCCGCTACCACTGGTCGGGTGCGCTCCTCACCGCCGGCGACCTCCCCGGGTTCCGAGCGGTAACCGAGACGATGCTGACCGTCTCGAGCGACGCCGCCCCGACTATCCAGCGGTTCGCCCAGTTCCTCCAGGCCCGCGTGAGCCTGATCGACGGGCGGTTCGAGGACGCGCAACGCACCAACAACGACGCCCTCGACCAGGCGCAGGAGCTCGGGGAACCCGACGCAGCCAGCTGGTGGGCATCGATCGCCATGGCGATCGAGATGTTGCGAGGCGGCATCGCGGCAGTCGTCGACGCGATTGGCGGCATCTCCAGTCAGTATCCCGACTTTCCAGCCTGGTGGATCACGCACGCCGTCGTCCTGGCCATGGTCGGCAGAGCTGAGGAAGCTCGCGCCGTGCTGGCCCGGCATTCGCCGGACCCTGACGAGCTGATCAATGACGTGTTGCCCTTCATGGCGGTCTCCTGGCTCGCGTGGGTCCCCCTGTACCTTGACGACGGTCAGCTGGCAGCCCGGATTGCAGCGACGCTCCGCCCCTACCGCGACTACTGGGCGCATCCCTACAGCACGGTCCTCGGGCCGGTCAGCCTCTATCTCGCGATGTGTGCGGCGACCACCGGCGACCTCGACGAATCCGTGGCGCTGTTCGAAGAAAGCGACCAGGTGCTGGCCCGGTTCGGGTGTGACGGCCTGCTCCCCTTTGTCCGCCTGACCTACGCTGAGGTCCTCAGGCGGCGAGGATCCGACAACGACCACAGGCGGGCCCTGCGTCTCCTCGATGAGGTACGCCATGGCGCTACCGCTATCCAAGCTCCCAACCTCGTCGCGCAGGCCGATGAGCTCGCTGCCTTCATCACCTCCAGCGGGAGATAGGGTCCTGAGCATTTCGCGGCGACCGGCGTGTAGCCGATAGCCCAGAACGGTTCCCGGTCGCTCAGGCGTGGGCCGGGTGGTCCAGAAGTCGGCCAGCAGAAGGGCGGAACCGGGCTGGGCGGCCCTGCGCACCCGCTGGAGCAGCTCATGGTCTGGTGGCGTTTCTGTTCGTTCACGCACGCACTGCACAAGCAGTCGACGATCGCTGTACAGACTCTTGACAGAAGGCGGTCGTTGCGGCACTCTCTGTACAGAAGCTAGACAAAAGCTCAACAGAAGGAGGAAAGTCCATGAGGAGACTCAACACCCTGGCCGCGGTCCTCACGATTGTCGGCGGGCTCAACTGGGGCCTGGTCGGCCTGTTCAAGTTCGACCTGGTCGCCGCCGTCTTCGGAATGCAGTTCGGCGAGGTGAACGTCGCCAGCCGCGTCGTCTACACGCTCGTCGGCCTGTCCGCGCTCTACCTGGCCAGCCAGCTCCGGCGGCTCATCAGCACGTCGCAGCCGACCCCCACCACCTCCGTCACCGCCTGAACGGTTCCCCCGAAAGGATCACGCAATGCTCCGTCTCCTCACTCCTCGTCGCGCCGCGGTGGCCGGTGTGCTCGGACTGGCGCTCTTGGGCGCCGCCTGCAGCAGCAACGATGCCGACACCGCCGGGACCCAGACGCCGGCCGCCTCGCCCACGACCGCCGCATCGATGGCCGCGTCAGGTCCGTTCGGGGCTGCCTGCTCGACCGTGCCGGCCAGCGGTGCCGGCAGCTTGGACGCCATGGCTCAGGACCCGGTGGCCACCGCCGCCTCCAACAACCCCGAGCTGTCCACCCTGGTCACCGCCGTGACGAAGGCCGACCTGGTCGACACCCTGAACACCGCCCAGGGCATCACCGTCTTCGCGCCCACCAACGACGCCTTCTCCGCGCTCCCCAAGCCCACCCTGGACAAGGCCCTTGATGACCCCAAGGGGCTGCTGACCACCGTGCTCACCTACCACGTGGTCCAGGGCCAGCTCGCCCCTGACCAGCTCGCCGGCAGCCACAAGACCCTCCAGGGCGGCACGCTCGAGGTCAGCGGCAGCGGCGAGGACTTCAAGGTCAATGGCAACTCCAGCGTGGTGTGCGGCAACGTCAAGACCGCCAACGCCACCGTCTACCTCATCGACCAGGTCCTCCTCCCCACGAGCTGACCACCACACCACCCTGACCGGCGCGCCCACCGGCACCACCATGCCAGTGGCCGCGCCGGACGTTCACCCGCTCGTCCAGAGACATCGCGTGGAGAGCTACAGGTTGGATCGCGCCACCACCGCATCTGCTCAGCGCTCAGGCGAGGGTCGCCAGGCGACCAGAGCAGTGGTAGAAGGCCTGCCGGAACAATGACCGCACCCCTGGAATCGCCAGGGTGCTGAGCTGCGCTGGGGGTGCTGTTGCATCTGCTGTGAGCGAGCCCCGAGCGGCAGCCTGGCGCCATGAGAACCTGCCGCCCCCGACCCGCTCCCATCTCAGGGTCTGCGTTCGCTTGCTTCTGCTTCCCACCTGATGTGTTCGTGCTGTCGGTCAGCTGGTACCTCCGCTTCCGTCTGTCCTACCGCGTCGTCGAGT
>JASLIH010000008.1 GCA_030152105.1 Actinomycetes bacterium | reverse complement strand
CCGTCGCAGCCCACGGCCGCCTCTGGTAGCCTCCTTCCCCGTGCGCGCCGCTAGCTCAATTGGCAGAGCAGTGCCCTCTTAAGGCAACGGTTCGGGGTTCGAGTCCCTGGCGGCGCACCCCATCAGCCCAGCCCAGGCCCGCTTCAACGGCGGGCCTTCTTCGCGACCCGGGGGCCTCGCTCGCCGTCGGCCTAGGCGATCCCTGCGGGCGGGGGGCCTCCCGTACCGCTCAGGTCCTGCTGCGTTCCGCAGTCGCGACACTCGCGGTATCGACTTCCGTCCGGTCCGCGGAGGCGCTGCCAACGGTGGAGTCGAAGTCTGCAGCGCCAGGGCTTGGCCATCGCGGGCTCCCAGGCCATGAAGGGTTCTAGGAAGGTGGCCGACCTGGAGGCTGCAGAACTCCCAGTTGCAGCATCGCCGGGAGGTCCTCACGGGTCGCCCAGTGCTCGGCCAGCTTGCCGTCCTCGACCCGGAACCAGTGACTCTGGCGGGCGGAGAACTGCTTTCCCGTCGGCGGCATCACGCCGTTGAGCGGCCCGAGATTGGTCCCCTCCGACAGGATCCGGACCGCCACCGTGTCCCCCTCGGCAACGATTGCCTCGACCGTCATGTGCAGGTCCGGGAACTGCGCCAGCAACCACTGGGCCGTCTCGCGCATGGCGGCCGGTCCGTTGACCCTCCCTGGCTCGGCCTGCCCAAAGGGCGCCACGGCGTGCTCCACGTAGTCTTGGGCCATCAGCTCATCGGCGACGGCCAGGTCCTTGCGGTTCCAGATCTCCTCGAAGTGCCGCCGGACAAGCTCCTTGTTGGCCTCCGACATGGCCCCTCCTCGCGCACACAGGCTGCACTGAACGGCTTCCCTTGCTGCACCCGAGGAGCATACCGCCCCCCGCTTACGGCCCAGGTTTGGCCCGCGCTCCAGGTCAGCCCTGCGCCGGCCCGTCGACGTTGATCGTGGACTCGCCCTGGCCGGCACGCACCACGATGAGGTCGCCTGGCTGTGCGGAGAGGTTGCTCTCTCGGTGCACCACACCCTTGGGCACGAAGAGGAAGTCGCCAGGACGGGCCTCGACGGTGCTCGAGCCACTGGGACCGAACTCCATCCTCAGCAAGCCAGTGAGGACGTAGATGACCGTCTCGTACTCGCCATGATGATGCCAACCGGACATCATGCCGGCCTCGGTGCGAACAAGTCCCGACCACATGTTGTCGGTGGCGACCGCCTGCTGACGTTCCATCCCCGCCGTCGATGGCCCCGCCTTCCGGTCGCCCGGAGTCACGACCAGGATCTGGTCCTGCCGCTCCGCCATGCCGGCCTCCCTCCGATGCCGCAACCGCTCGAGATCCTTGCCGGCTGATCCTATGCACCCGCCCAACCCCTGCGCAGGCGCATCGGGCTCGAGTAGTACAGTGCCGACTGTGCCGGTTGGTTATCTGTTGACTGTGACGCTCCTGGCGTGGTGCACGTTGTTCGCCGTGGCCCCGCCGCGGCCGCGCCAGTCGAGCCCATCGAACTTGAGCTTTCGCTTCGGCTATCTGCTCAACGAGCTGCCGTTCATTGCGTTCTACTGGCTGCTTGCCTCGACGTTGCTGGCGTTCAGCCAGGGTGATATCGACTCACCGGGCGGTTGGGTGGCGGTCGGTCTGGCTGTGCTGACGACGGTCGGGCTCGTAGTCGTCGCCTGGCGGGGGTTGCGGGCGGGCCCGGTAGTGGACCACGCCTTGCGTGAGGGCCTGGGTGCTGGGTGGCGCACCGCCATCGACGCCGGGATGGCCGCCCAGCTGCGCCGCCGCCTTCCGTGGGCCCGGATTCTGTTCTGGCCGTTTCCGGTCCGTGGTCGCGATGTCGAGCGGTTGGCGAACATCAGCTACGGCGACGCGGGGAAACGAAATCTGCTCGATGTCTACCGTCGTCGCTCCCATCGGCCAGGCGGCCCCACGCTGGTGTACCTGCACGGGGGAGGGTTCAGGAGCGGCAGGAAGTCTCGCGAGTCGCGTCCCCTTCTCTACCGGCTCGCGAGCCAGGGTTGGGTGTGCATCAGCGCGAACTATCGCCTGAGTCCGGCTGTGAGGTTCCCTGAGCACCTGATCGACGCCAAGAAGGTGCTCGCCTGGGTGCGGGAACACGGCCACGAGGCCGGCGCCGACCCGGCGGTGGTGTTCGTGGCGGGTAGTTCCGCGGGCGGTCACCTGGCCGCGATGGCTGCCCTCACCCCCAACGACCCCAGGTTCCAGCCCGGGTTCGAGCGTACTGACACCTCGGTCACCGCCGCCATCTGCCTGTACGGCTACTACGGCAGCCTCGATACCGACGAGCGGCCACCCTCCTCACCTCAGGCCTACGTCGGACCGGAAGCGCCACCGTTCTTTGTGGCGCACGGCGATCAGGACACGCTGGTGCTGGTGGAGGACGCCCGACCCTTCGTCCAGCGGCTGCGGCGCAGCTCGTCGAACCCGGTCGTCTACGCGGAGCTGCCCGGAGCGCAGCACGCCTTCGACCTGTTCCATTCCATCCGCTTTGAGACGGTCGTCAATGCGATCGAGGGCTTCGCCGCCTGGGTACGATCGCGCGAGGAGGCACCGCGGGCGTAGCCCGACCGGCGTGGACCAGGGCGGTGCCGATGCCGCGTCGCCGGTACGGGCCGAGGACCTCCAGGTGTGTGAGCGTCGGCACGCCCGGGCCGGTCTCCATCACATCAACCTAGCCGGGCCACAGGACCACGTCACCGCGATTTCCCCGCTCGTAGGATGGTCCGCGGCAACGCGTGCGAGGGAGACAAGGCCCGAGGGAGACAAGGCATGGACTGGAAGCTCGAGATCGTGGTCGTCCCGGTCACGGACGTGGACCGGGCCAAGCGCTTCTACAGCGAGCAGGTCGGGTTCGCCGTCGATCACGACACCAAGATCAGCGACGACATGCACGTGGTGCAGCTGACACCTCCCGGATCGGCCTGCTCGATCGCCGTCGGCAAGGGGATCGTCGAGATGGCCCCCGGCTCGGTCCAGGGCCTGCAGCTCGTGGTCCCCGACATCCAGGCCGCCCGGGCCCAGCTGGCCGAGCGGGGCGTCCAGGTCAGCCACGTCCAGCACTACGAGGGCCCCGACCGGGTTGACGGCCCCGGCGAACCCTGGAACTCCTTTGTGTTCTTCAGCGACCCCGACGGCAACGGCTGGGCCGTCCAGGAACGCCCGGCCGAGAAGACCTGAGGCGCGCGACCGGCCGACGCGCCGATCCGCCAGGCCGTGACCGTCCCGGTGCCGGTCGACCGGGCGTTCTCCACGAGGGCGGCACTGCTTCGAACGGGCCCTCACGGCTTCACCTGCCACTGGGGCCGGGTCCTGGCCTGGGAGCCACCCACCCGACCCAGCGGGAACAGGCCCCCCGAACCCGCTGTTGTAAGCTCGCCACAGCGTGCGAGCGTGGCGGAACCGGCAGACGCGCCGGGTTTAGGTCCCGGTGGGGCAACCCGTGGGGGTTCGAATCCCCCCGCTCGCACACCCTCCTGACCAGGCGTTTCGCGCTTCACCTCCTTTCGTGTCCTCGGGGTCGGATGGTCGGTTGTCAACGCCTTGTCAACGGGACGCGCCGACTCTTGCTCACCGTCGCCCAGGATCAGCCTCGCCACCGTGCCGGCCGCCTGGGCATCCAGGCCGGGCAGGACGTGGCTGTAAGTGTCCATGGTGATGGCGATGGTGGCGTGGCCGAGGCGCTCGGAGACGACCTTAGCCGGGATGCCGGCGGCAAGCGCCGCGGTCGCGTAGCTGTGGCGCACGTCGTGCAGCCTGATCCTCGGCAGGCTGGCCGCCCGGGCGAACACCGTGCTTCTTGGTCAGGCCACGAAGGGTCGCTATTGGCG
>JASLIH010000659.1 GCA_030152105.1 Actinomycetes bacterium | reverse complement strand
GCCGGCCTGCTGGACACCTACGACGCCGAGCGCCGACCGGTGTGCGACCTCGTCGTCGAGCAGGCGTACACGCGCTATGTGCTGCGGGTCGACCCCACGCTCTCCCGGGAGAACCTCGCCGACCCGATGGACGACGCGTCGACCGAGCTCGGCCCGGTGTACCGGTCGGCCGGGCTGCTCCCGGAGGGCGGGGACGACGGGGCCGCGCTGGAGAACCCCCGCACACCGACCGGGCGGGTGGGCGTGCGGGCCCCGCACCTGCCGGTGGAGATCGACGGCGCGCCCGGCTCGGTGCACGACGTCCTCGGCCGCGGGTTCGCACTGCTGGCCGCATCGGGCGGCCAGAGGTGGCTGGACGCGGCGTCGCAGGCCGGCGTCGCGCTCGGCTGCTCGGTGCGCGGCTAGCGCGTGGCACCGGACGGCGACCTGGTCGACAAGGGCGAGACGTTCACCCAGGCCTACGGCCTCGGCCCCGACAGCGCGGTGCTCGTGCGGCCGGACGCCGTCGTCGCGTGGCGGGCTCCCGCGGACGCGGGCGATCCGGGCGCGGCGGTGGAGGAGGCGCTGCGGCGGCTGCTGTTCCGCCAGCCCTGAGGCTCAGTCAGGTCCGAACCTACCGGGCCACGCGGTAGCTCATGTGCGTCACAAGGCTGGTGCTCCTCACACCGAGCGGCTCGAGGGCGTGATTCCCCGACGCCGTCGAACAGCCGCTCGCCCCCTGCGGGCCGAGCTGGAGCCGTCGACGCTAGGTGAGCTCCTGGATCACGTCCTTGGAGTGGGTGATCGGCAGGCGCATGCCCTCGAGCTCGATGCGCGAACCGCTGTCGGTATCGATCAGCTCCAGCACCCGCACGTTCACGCGCTGGTGAACCTTGGCCTCGAGCCCCTCGCGCGGGACGCGGAAGACGAGAGCCTGTGGGTGGGCGCGGTTGCCCGCGAACCCATAGACCGTCGTCTCCGACACGCCCACAACCATCCGCCCGGGCAGGCCGGTGGCGGTGTCGTGCGCCCGCGTGCCCGCGAGGTAGCCGCCCGCCGCCCCGATGCCGCCCGCCGGCGAGCCGATCGCATCGCCGATGTCGCCGCCGATCAGGCCTCCCGCGAACCCTGCGCCCGAATGGCCGCGGGGTTCGAACTCGCCCGCCGCGGACACCGTGTCCTCGATTCCGGCGGAGGCGAGCGCCTGGTTGACGACCTCAACGATCTTCTCCTCGGACATGGCCTTCCTTGTAGCGCGGCCCTGCATGGCGGTCAAGGCCGCCCCGGGGCGCGCCGGGCCGCTCAGTGTCCAGGCCAACCAGCCGGCCGACCAGTCCAGCGGTCTAGATCCGTTTGAAGGTGGTGTGGAACAGTCCGCAGTCCAGCATCGTCTCGAACCTGCGCCCCAGACGCTCCAGCTGGAAGGCGTCAGCCGCCGCGAACCCAACCTCGATCCCACGGTCGTCGGCCTTCGCTCGGGCGATCGCCAGCGAGGGTTCCTGATCGCTCCGACAACGTCGTCCCCTTCCCGGCCTAGCCGAAGGTGAAGGCGTAGGCCTGGACGCCAGGGTCGAGGAAGGTGACCGCAAAGGTGCGCTCGGTGACCGGGCCGGGCTGGCGGATGAGCTGGTACAGCCGTGGTTGGGTGAGGGTGCCGTTGCCCTGGTCGTCGATATCGGTGCCGTGGGCGGCCCCGGGCGGCTGCCCGTCCAGGCGCACCCGGAACCGGATGGAAGCCTCCGGCGCGGGCGGTGCCATGACCAGGTGCAGGTCGCGGGCCTGGAAGCGGTAGACGATCTCCCCGTCAGCCTCATTGAGCGCGATGGCCCCCCTGCCCACCGTCCAGTCACCGGCAAGCGCCCAATGGTTGAGTCGCAACCGTGCGGGGGCGGCATAGTCGTACCGCGAATCGAAGATGGAACCATTGGGTGAGACGAAGTTGTCGGTGCGCTCGTAGCCGAGGTAGTTCTCGGGTGACCGCAGGCTGGCCCAGTCGGCGGCGGCTCCCACCCCACGGGCGTCGACCGACGTCAATTCCTGGTCGGTGCCGCCGCTTCCGGCCTCGGTCAGGAGTTGCTGCACGATCATCTCGGACTGTTCGTACTCGCCCTCGCCGAAGCGATGGTGGCGGATCTTGCCCTGGGCGTCGACGAAGTACAGGGCTGGCCAGTAGTGGTTGTCGAAGGCATCCCAGACGGCGTAGTCGTTGTCGACCGCCACCGGGTAGTCGACCCCCAGGTCGGTGACGGCTCGGCGGACGTTGTCGAGGTCGTGCTCGAAGTCGAACTCGGGGGTGTGGACGCCGATCACGACCAGGCCCTGGTCTGTGTACCGGTCGGCCCAGGCGCGGACATAGGCAAGGGTGCGGAGCCAGTTGATGCAGGTGTAGGTCCAGAAGTTGACCAGCACGACGCGGCCGCGGAGCTCGGCCGCCGTCAGTGGCGGGGAGTTGAGCCACCCGGTCGCGCCGTCGAAACCAGGCAGGTGCCCTTCAACCGGCAACTCGGCCGCGGGGTGGGTGGCGGAGCGGACGAGCTGGTTGGCTCTGGTGAGGAGCGTCTTCCATCCGCCTGCATCCTGGTCCATCGGTCTCTCCTTCAGGTCGCGCGCCGATCAGTGGCCGTCGACCTCGACGACGGCCACGCCCTCGGCCACTGCCGTCGTGGGATGCTACCGGGCATGCTGTTGGACCTCACCCCCGACGAGCTGCTGGCCACGACCCGCAGCGTGCGCAAGCGGCTCGACCTGACCCGCCCGGTCGAGCCCGCGGTGCTCGAGGAATGCCTGCGCCTGGCCCAGCAGGCGCCGACGGCCAGCTACGCCCAGAACTGGCACTTCGTGGTGGTGACCGACCCGGAGCAGCGGGCCGCGCTCGCCGAGCTGTGGCGCAGCGTCGCCGGCCCGTACCT
>JASLIH010000616.1 GCA_030152105.1 Actinomycetes bacterium | reverse complement strand
CCCGGGTGGGAGCAGTTCGCCGCCGACATCGCCGACCAGCGGCGCCATATGTTCGTCGCCAAGGCTGCTCTGAGGATTGGCCGCGATGGGTGATCACGCACGCTGGGTTGGGTTCGCCGCCTGGCGCCGCCGGGTCGGATGTCGCCGGCCGGTGCTGATGAACACCGGCCTGCTCTGACCTGGTCTGGGGAGCCCGGCGGGTGGGGCCGGCCCGCCCGGTAAGGCTGCGGACAGGGCGAAGTTGCGCCGACGGGGGGAATAGACTGGCCGTGAATGTGCTTGAGATGAATGTTGTTGTCGAAGTCAGCGATCGTTGAAGACGCCCGCGGTTTTGACAGTGGGCGTTCCGCTTTGCTGGTGGATTTTCCTTCGGTGGCGAGCGGCCAGCAGCTGATTCGCGCAAGGTGCGCGGATTCCCGGCTCGTCCCTCGAAGGAGACAGCAGATGGCTCAAGGAACCGTGAAATGGTTCAACCCGGACAAGGGCTACGGTTTTATCGCCCCCGATGATGGCACCGCCGACGTCTTCGTCCATCACTCAGCGATCGACATGGGCGGCTTCCGCACTCTGGCAGAGAGCCAGAAGGTGGAGTACACCGCCAGCCAGGGCCCCAAGGGCCCGCAGGCGGACCAGGTCCACGCGGTCTGATCAACGGTCCCGCGGCAGGCCAGCACCTGTGGGCGCGGGTCTGCCGCGGGCTCATTTCCCCTGGTGGCCGCGCGGCCGTTAACAGGCTGATGCGCGCCCAGGAGGACAGCTTGACCGCAGACTCTGCTGTAGGGGCCGCGTCCCGTGCAGGCGTGCCGGCTGCGTTGCCCGCCACCGGTCCCGGAAGCGACTACGCGCAGCTGTCGCGGGCGGTGAAGCGGGCGGGCCTGCTCCGGCGGCGGCCGGTCTACTACAGCCTCAAGATCGGCCTGAACCTGGTGCTGCTGGCCGCCGGCTGGACTGCGTTCGCCGTGCTCGGGCAGTCGTGGTGGCAGATGGTGGTCGCGGTCTTCCTGGCGGTGATGTTCACCCAGACTGGCTTCATCGGGCACGACGCCGGGCATCGCCAGATCTCCGGCTCCAAGCGTGCGGACGGCCTGATCGGCCGGATTCACGGCAATCTCCTAATTGGGCTCAGCTACGGCTGGTGGGTCTCCAAGCACAACCGACATCATGCCCATCCCAACCAGATCGGCCGCGACCCGGACATCGGTGGCCGGGCGATCTCGTTCGCCCCCGGCCAGATCCAGGCCCGCCACCGGTTGGGTGCCTGGCTGGGCCACTACCAGGCGTGGCTGTTCTTCCCGATGCTGCTCCTGGAAGGGCTTCATCTGCACATCGCGAGCGTGCGGGCGCTGCTGCGCCGTTCTGGCAAGGCCAGGTGGGCCGAGGCGGGCTTGCTTGCGGTTCACATCGGCGGCTATCTCACCGCGGTGTTCGTGGTGCTATCGCCCTTGCAGGCGGTGGTATTCCTCGTTGTCCAGCAGGGCCTGTTCGGGGTCTACATGGGATCCTCGTTCGCCCCCAACCACAAAGGCATGCCCGTTGTGGGCCAGGACGAGAAGGTCGATTTCCTGTGCCGCCAGGTCCTCACCTCACGCAACATTCGCGGCAGCTTGCTCACCGACCTCGCCCTTGGCGGGCTTAACTACCAGATTGAGCATCACCTGTTCCCGTCCATGCCGCGGCCCAGTCTGCGTCACGCCCAGGCGCCCGTGCGGGCGTTCTGCGCCCAGCACGGCATTCCTTACACGCAGACAGGCCTGCTGGCCTCCTATGCGCAGGTACTGCGCCACCTCCACACCACTGGCCGGACGGCCGGCCCGGAACCGGCTGCTGACACAGCCGCCGCAGGCCCAGATGCGGCCCCTGAACCGGGCCACGCATAAGACCCTTGCGCCCCCGCGCCTGAGTTAGGCGCATACTGGTGATAATGAGCCATTACCCCGCCGGTCCCAGGCGTCACCTGGCCACCAGCCCGTTCAGCCCTCCCGACCCTGAGCCGCCTGCCGAGTGCTTCGCGGTAGGCGACAAGGTCACCCACGACAAGTACGGTCTCGGCACGGTCACCGGTGTCGATGAGGGAACCGCCCTGGTCATCGATTTCGGCTCCCACGTGCAGCGCATCCTGACACCGTCGGCCAAACTATCCAAGCTCTGAACGTGCAAAGCGCTACGCGTGGCGAGGAGAGTCAGGACAAGCCGTTGGTTTCCGGCGGTGACGGCGGGGGCCTTCCCGGCGCCCAGGTGGCAGCCGGCGGTGCTACCGCCGACCCGGTCAAGGACTACCTCAAGCAGATCGGCAAGGTGGCGCTGCTCACCGCCGGGCAGGAGGTCGAGCTGGCCAAGCGGATCGAGGCGGGCCTGTTCGCCGATCACAAGCTCGCCGAAGGCAGCGAGGTGCTGCGCCCCGGTCAGAGCATGGACCTTGAGCGGGTCGCCGAAGACGGCAGAAGGGCCAAGAACCATCTGGTGGAGGCCAACCTGCGCCTGGTCGTCTCGCTGGCCAGGCGGTATGCCGGCCGGGGGATGCTGTTCCTGGATCTGGTCCAGGAGGGCAACCTGGGCCTGATCCGTGGCGTGGAGAAGTTCGACTACACCAAGGGCTACAAGTTCTCCACGTACGCGACCTGGTGGATCCGCCAGGCCATCACCCGGGCGATGGCCGACCAGGCGCGCACCATCCGGATCCCAGTGCACATGGTCGAGGCCATCAACAAGCTCGCCCGCGTCCAGCGGCAGATGCTGCAGGACCTGGGCCGCGAGCCGACCCCGGAGGAACTGGCGGCCGAGCTCGACATGACCCCGGAAAAGGTCATCGAGGTGCAGAAGTACGGCCGGGAGCCGATCTCGCTGCACACCCCGCTCGGCGAGGACGGTGACAGCGAGTTCGGCGATCTGATCGAGGACTCCGAG
>JASLIH010000044.1 GCA_030152105.1 Actinomycetes bacterium | reverse complement strand
AGGTCGAGCTTGACGCTCGCGTCGCCTTCGACGGTGAACCAGCCGCCGCGGAGCCCGTGGCCGCGCGACCCGGGCAGGTACCACCACTGGGCGATGGCGTCGCCGACGGCGGCCGCCCCGACGGCGGCCAGCTTCAGCCCGGCCGTCCCGGCCTGGTTGCCCTTGCGGGCTGTGGCCGGGGTGGCCCCGGACAGCCGGCGGGGGAACTCGCCGACCACTCGGACCTCGGGGATGCGGCTGGCGCAGGACACGTCCATCGTCTGCAGCCGCTCGGGGTGGCGGACGAACTGGCGGACGAGCCCGCTGGCGCAGCCGTAGGGGTCGGCCAGCGCGGTCACGTGGATGGTGTTCTCGACCTTGACCCAGCGGGCCGACGGGCCAATCTCCGCGGCCACGATGGCGCCGTCGGTCCAGCTGGTCAGGGTGTCGAGCCCGCCCGACAGCACCAGCACGGGCACGTTCGGCGGGACCAGGGGAGGTGCCTGGGTGATGGGCGGGTCGTTGCGGACCGGGGCCGGCCAGTGCAGGCAGTCGTCGAACTCGGCGACGGGCGAGGTCGTCCACTCCTGCACGGTGAAGGGCGCGTACACGTCGTCGGGGAGGGCGTCGACGGCGGCGTTGTACTGGGCCTGGCGGACGGCCAGCGGCGCCCGCATGTCGAACGCCTGCGGGTAGTCGGTGCAGGAGACGGCGGTGTACTGGCCGGCCGACCATTCCAGTACCGGCCCGCCGTCGGCGGTGTAGAGCGACTTGGCGGCCAGCCGCAGCAGCGGCGCTCCGTCCTGGTGCTTCAGCACCGCCCGGGCGGCGGCGTCCAGCTCGCGGTAGACCCCGGCGTCGGAGCCGGCGTTGTTGACCAGCGCCACCAGGACCCCGACGTCGACCCGCCAGGTCGACGGGGCGCTGCCCGGCTCGCGGGTCTTGCCGACCACGGGGGCGCGGCGCAGCCGCTCGGCCAGGGCGCCGATCCGGGCCATGGACGACCCGGGGGCGGCCAGGGCGCAGGCCACGCTGCGCCGGCAGGCCTGGTCGAAGGCGGTCCGGGCCGTCTCGATGGTCGAGATGTAGAACGGGTCGGTGCCCAGCACCGGCCAGGTGGCGTCCAGCGTCAGCGACCGCAGCAGCCGCGGGTAGCGGGCGGCGAAGGTCTGGCCGAAGTAGCTGCCGTAGGAGTCGCCGTACAGGTCGACCGGCCCGGTCTCCAGGGCCGCGAGCACGTCGGCCAGGTCGCGGGCGGCGTTGGCGGTGCCGTACAGGTCGCTGCCATGCACCGAGCCACCGCCGGGGAGTTGCCGGGCGGCGTTCAGCTGCTCGCCGCAGGCGGCGACCCGGCGGTCGTACTCGTCGTCGCCGAGGGCCAGGTGCCAGCGCTGCAGCGGCCGGCAGTTGATCAGGCCCGAGGTGCCGGTCCCGCGGTTGTCGACCAGCAGCAGGTTGCGCGAGCGCTGGAGGCCGGCGAACAGCTCGATGTAGTAGTCGCGGCTGCCGGTGCTCGGGTAGCCGGGGCCGCCCTCCATGGCGACCATCGTGCCCACCGGGGCCTGCTCGGCCGGGTACCACTCGAAGTTGACCGGGATCGTCCCGGCGGCCGGGTCGGCCCGGTCGAACGGCACCCGCAGCTTCCCGCACCAGGCGCCGTCCAGGTCCTCGCACGGGTCGAGGCGCAGTCGGCCGACGACCAGCTGGTCGTCCTCCTGGGCCACGGCCACGGTGGGGGCCAGGCCGACGGCGGTGATCGCCGCCAGCAGCAGAGCCGGGACGAACCGGGACCGACGATGGCGCATACGCGATCATGGACAGAAGCTGAACGACGGGTCAATCCTTCGTTCAGCCGAGGTGGCGGGGGATGCGCCGGCGCCAGGACCGGGTCCAGCGAACCTCGTCACCTTCGCGAGCCTCGAGGTCGAGCCGGACCTCGAAGGCGCCGGCGTCGCCCGTCAGGTCGAGCCGGGCGCTGGTGGCCACGGTCGCCTCGGGCCACTCGACCCGGTAGGTGGCGCTCCCGCGGGCCCAGGTCAGCCCCGGCTCGTCAAGGGCCGCCCCGACCGTCCCCTGGTAGCGCTCGACGAGCACCACCCCGTCCGGCAGCTCCGTCCGCCCGCCATGGTCGATCTCCGCCTCGGTCCTGCGCCCCAGCACGTCCCGCACCACCCGCCACCGGGTCGGGGGGTCGTCGTTGCCCCTGACCGGGGTCGCGGTGGGTGGGTCGGGCCGGGGAGGGGGGAGCGAGGGGGGTGGGCTGGGGCTCGGGCCGTTGAGCACCGGGAGGGTGAGCACCGACCCGTCGCGTTCAACGGTCACCATCACCGGACCCGGTGGCGGGACCAGGTTCGGCCAGTCCGACCCGGCCAGCGACAGCCGCAGCCGGCGCCCGGCCGGGAACACCCACGAGGTCGCGTCCAGCTCCAGCTCCACCGTCTCGACGACTCCGCGCCGCATCGGCTCCGGGTCGGTCCGCGACCGCCGCTGGGTCAGGTTGAGGAACCCGCGCGCGACCAGGGTCGAGGTCCCGTCCGGGAACACGTCGCACAGCTTGGCCGACAGGAACGCCACTGGCGCCGAGGACCCCACCCGGACCACCAGCCGCGGATGCCCGAGGATCTCGAGCTCCCGCTCCACCTCCCAGTCGTAGGTCAGCGACCAGGCGTCGTCCTCCCGCTGGTCGACCGGCTG
>JASLIH010000543.1 GCA_030152105.1 Actinomycetes bacterium | reverse complement strand
CACCGACGCGGCCGGGCTGGCCAGCTTCGCCGAGGCCAGGCGGATCGACCTGACCATCGTCGGCCCCGAGCAGCCCCTGGTCGCCGGGGCCGACGATGGTCAGGTCGATCCGCCTGGTCTCGGCGAAGCTGGCCAGCCCGGCCGCGTCGGTGGCGCCAACCCCGGGGACGTTCTCGGCCACCTCGGCCGTGCCGGCGTTACCGGGCACGGCGAACAGCCGGTCGACCTCGGCGCTCTGGGCCAGGGTTGCCAGCAGGGCGTGCTCGCGCCCGCCGCTGCCGACGACCGCGATCCGCATCTTCATTCCCTCCTCATCCGGGGACTGTCGCCTTCGGCCACTCGAGCCCCCGGAAGCCCCTCATCGCTGGAAGTGGTCCTGAGCAGGGTCTGCTCGCGGCCGGGGCCGACGCCGACGGCCGTCACCGGGACGCCGCCCAGCTTCTCGACGGCGTCGACGTACACGCGGGCCGCCCGGGGGAGGTCCTCGAGCCGGGTCACGCCGCTGATGTCCTCCCGCCAGCCCTCGAACTGCTCGTAGACCGGCTCGGCGTGGTGGATCTCGGTCTGAGTCATGGGCCAGTCCTGGGTCACCTCGCCGTCGATCCGGTAGGCCACGGCCACCGGGATCCGCTCCAGCCGCGAGAGCACGTCCAGCTTGGTCACGAACAGCTCGGTGAGCCCGTTGACCCTGGCCGCGTAGCGCAGGCCGACCGTGTCCAGCCAGCCGCAGCGGCGCGGCCGGCCGGTGGTGGTGCCGAACTCGTCGCCGGCCACCCGAAGGGCCTCGGCCTCGGCGTCGGCGGCCTCGGTGGGGAACGGGCCGGCCCCGACCCGGGTCACATACGCCTTGGCGATGCCCATGACGCGCTCGATCCAGCCGGGCCCGACCCCGGCCCCGGAGAGGGCGCCCCCGGCCACCGGCGAGGACGAGGTCACGAACGGGTAGGTGCCGTGGTCGACGTCGAGCAGGGTCGCCTGGGCGCCCTCGAACAGCACCTGCTTGCCCTCGCGGAGGGCGTTCCAGACGAACAGCGAGGTGTCGGCGATCCGGGGCCGCAGGGCCTCGGCGTAGGTGGTGTACTCCTCGACGATCGCCTCCGCGTCCAGGGGCAGCCGGTTGTAGACCTTGGCCAGCAGCGGGTTGCGCTCGCGTAGCACCGCCTCGACCTTCTTGGCCAGGATCCCCGGGTCGAGCAGGTCCTGGACGCGGATGCCGAGCCGGCCAACCTTGTCGGCGTAGGTCGGGCCGATGCCCCGGCCGGTGGTCCCGATCCGCTGGCGGCCCAGCCAGCGCTCGGTGAGCTTGTCCAGCTCCTTGTGCCAGGGCATGATCAGGTGGGCGTTGGCCGAGATGAGCAGCTTGCCGGTGGCGATGCCCTGGGCGTCGAGGGCGGCCAGCTCGGCCAGCAGGGTCCCCGGGTCGACCACCATGCCGTCGCCGATCACCGGGGTGACGTGCGGGTAGAGGATGCCGCTGGGGACCAGGTGGAGCTTGAAGGTCCGGCCTCCGACGATCACCGTGTGCCCTGCGTTGTTGCCGCCCTGGTAGCGGACGACCACGTCCATCTTGTCGGCCAGCAGGTCGGTGGCCTTGCCCTTGCCCTCGTCACCCCACTGGCTGCCGACGAGGATGGTTCCCGGCATGGTCTCGGCTCGCTTTCTGTCGGTTCGCAGCAGCCTACATCCGTCGCGAGCCGGTCGTTGCCAGCCATACCCCGGCCAGGACCATGGGGGCGCCGGCCCAGAGTGAGGGGCCGGGCACCTCGGCGAACAGCCACCAGGCGAGCGCGGTGGCGATGACCGGCTCGAGCAGCATGACGACGGCCACCACCGAGGCGCTCACGCTGGCCAGCAGGCCGTTGAACACGGTGTGGCCGAGCAGCTGGGGGCCGGCCACCACCCCGGCCAGGGCCAGCCAGGCCGTCGCCTGGTAGCCCCCGAGGCTGGCGCCGGTGAGCAGGCAGGCCGGCAGCAGCGCGGCCGCGGCCACCCCGTAGACCGAGGCGGCGTAGGTCGAGACCGGCAGGCGCCGCCTGGCCACCCGCCCCAGCAGCAGGTAGGCGGCCACGGCCACAGCCCCGCCGAAGGCCAGCAGGTCGCCCCAGACCGCGTCCGTGCCGCCGCCGAAGCCGGTGGCGTCCCCCACCCCGATGACCACCGCCCCGGCGGTGGCCAGGGCGATCCCTCCCCAGGCGCGGCCGCTGGGGGCCTCGCCGAGGAAGACCGCGCCGAGGCCGACGAACAGCGGCGCGCAGCTGACCAGGGTGGTCGCGGCGGCCACGGTGGTCAGGCCGAGCGAGGCGTTCCAGAGGGCGAAGTGGACGGCCAGGAACAGCCCCGCGGCGCCCAGGCGGGCCAGGTCGGCCCGGTCCAGCGCCGCCACCCGCCCCCGCGGGGCGAACGGGGCCAGCACGACCGACCCGGCCAGGCAGCGCCAGAAGGCCAGGGCCAGCGCCGGCATGGCCGCCACCCGGATCAGGATCGGCGAGGTCGAGATGGCCAGGGTCCCGACCGTCATCCAGAGAAGGAGGTTGCTTCTGGACGCGACCTTCAAGTGCCGGCCTCGCGGAACCGGTCCAGGACGGCGGCCACGAACCCGTCGGCCGCGGCCAGGTCGGCGACCGCCGCCGGCACCGGGGCGTGGCCCAGCTGGGCGGCAACGGCCGCGTCGACCAGGGCCGCCGCCCCCGAGGGCTCCGGGTCGTCGGCCAGGCGGAGGCGGGCCCAGCGGCCGCTCTCGACCTTGGCGCCGAGGACGTCGTCCTCCAGGTAGCGCCAGGCCCGGCAGGCGGTCAGGACCCGGTAGGCGAAGGTCCCGTTGCGGACCGCCCAGCGAAGCTCGGCCGCGGCCCGCTCCAGCAGCCAGCTCCGCGGCGGCTCGGCGAACACCTCGACCGGGTCGGGCCCGGCGACAATGACGCCAGCCCGGCGGCAGACGGCGAAGTGGAGCAGCAGGTCGGGGTCGGCGGAAGCCGGGCCGCCGAGGTGCGTCTGGGGCGACGGCCCGGTGCTCACGTGGAGCTCGAACGGCGGCCGCCGTGGCGGGTCGGCGGCGACCGCCGCGGTGACCAGGCTGAGCTCCAGCCCGGCCGGGGTCGGGCTGCCAAGGCTGGGATGGTTGAGGCGGGAGGAGATCTCCCGCTTGGCCCGCCGCTCCAGCGGCCGGGCGACCACGCCGAGCAGGTCGACGTCGCTGCGCTCGGCCGACCAGCCGCCGAGCGCGCCCGAGCCGTGCAGGTAGACGCCGACCAGGGCCGGGCCGAGCACCCTGATGAGCCCGGCGGTGACCGCCGCCGGGTAGGCGTCGAGCACCCCGCCGCGGCCCTCGCCCACTACGCCCTGACCAGGTACTCCAGCACGGGGGCCAAGTCCTTGTCCTCGATGCCGCCGTCAAAGCGCCTGACCACCCGGCCGTGCTCGTCGACCACCACCGTGACCGGCTGGTAGGGCACCCGGTAGGCGGCCCAGGTCCGGCCGCTCGAGTCGTTGGCCAGCGGGTAGGGAACCCCGAAGTGGCGCTGGTACTTTCGGCCCTCGCTGACGGTGTCGTTGTTCGACACGCCGAGGAACCGCACCCGGCCGTCGTACCGCTTGGCGACCTCGTCGATGAAGTCCTGCTCGGCCCGGCACACCACACACCAGGACTCGAAGAAGTTCACCACCACCGGCTGGCCCCTGAGCTCGGCCAGGCTGATGGCGTTGCCGTCGAAGTCGGTGACCTCGATCCCCGGGGCCCGCTTGCGCTCGCCGACCGGGACCACGCCCCTGGGAGGCCGCAGGCTTGTGTCCGGGCTGGCCTCGCTGGTGACCGGCGCCGCGGTGACCGGAGCGGCGCCGGTCGACGGGACGCCGGCGCCCGACCCGGACGGAGGGTCGCCGGCGCAGGCCGCAACCACCATGGCCAGGGCGGCGAGCAGGGCAAGGAGGGCGAAACGGTGACGCATGGCCCCGATCCTACCGGTTGCGGTTACCATGCGCGGCCGAGGGGGAGCACCGCCGCGCCGGAGGAGGGCCGCCCGCATGCGCACCTGGGGCACCGAGTTCAAGCAGTTCCTGCTTCGAGGCAATGTCGTCGACCTGGCCGTCGGCATCGTCATCGGGGCCGCGTTCGCCGCGGTCGTCCAGGCCGCCGTCACCGACCTGCTCACCCCCCTGGTGGCGGCCATCTTCGGCCAGCCCGACTTCAACAACCTCACCTTCACCGTCAACGGCTCGACGTTCCGCTACGGCCACTTCCTGAACGTGCTGATCGCCTTCATCACGGTGGCCCTGGTGGTGTTCTTCTTCGTGGTCAAGCCCATCAACCGGCTGACGGAGCTCGCCAACCGCCGCGAGTCCCCCGACCCCAGCACCCGCAAGTGCCCCCAGTGCATCTCCGAGATCCCGATAGACGCCCACCGGTGCGCCTTCTGCACCTCCGAGGTGGCCCCGGTCTAGCCTGGTTGTCCCGATTGACAGCAGCGCAAGAGGCGGCGCAATACTTACGCTCAGCAGAGCGAGGAGGAGTGACGATGGACGACGGCCAGTCCCCGCTTCCGGCGGAGTTCGACCGGCTGCAGGCGCCCTCGAGCGCCTATGCGCCCCGGCAGGTCGTCACCTACCTCTGTACCCGGGAGCACGTGGTGTCGGTGCCGTTCGCGGCCGACGCCGAGGTCCCCGAGGTCTGGGACTGCCGCTGCGGCCAGCCGGCAACGAGGGTGGCGGCCGCCGACGCCTCCTGAGCTGACCAGGACACGCTTCGACCTGGTGGTGGTCGGCGCCGGGCCGGCCGGGGCGGCGGCCGCCCTTGAAGCCAAACGCCTGCGCCCACGGGCCTCGGTGGCCCTGGTCGACAAGGCGGACTTCCCACGCGACAAGGCGTGTGGCGACGGGCTCGGCCCGCACGCCGTCGACGAGCTGGAGGCCCTGGGGGCGGCCGGGGTGCTGGAGGGGTACCCGCCGATCCGGGGGCTGCGGCTGCGCTCCCCCCGCGGGATGGAGGTGGCCGGGGACCCGGCCCGGCCCAACTACGTGATCCCCCGGTCGGTGCTGGACGCCCGCCTGGTCGAGGCGGCCACGGCCGCCGGGGCCGAGCTGCGCCGGGCCGGCGTGCGCCATCTGGAGCAGCACGACGGGCTGGTGACGGTCGACGGCGAGCTGGCCGCCCGGGTTGTTGTCGGCGCGGACGGGGCCAACTCGACCGTCCGGCGGCTGCTCGGGGTCGCCTCCAACCCGGACCGGGCCCTGGCCATCGCCGTCCGCGGCTACGCGCCCGCCCCGGCGGGCCGTCCCGAGCAGCTGATCGCCTGGGTGGCCGAGGGCTGGCCGGCCTATGTGTGGTCGTTCCCGACCGGCACCGGGGTGGCCAACGTCGGCTACGGGCTGCTGCGCAGCCGCTTCCACGGCGGCCGGGCCGAGCTGCACAAGCGCCTCCACGACCTGCTCCCCGGGGCCGACCCCGACCCGGCCAGCCTGCGCGCCCACCACCTGCCGTTCTCGTCCTTCCGGCCGCCGCCCGGCCGGGGCCGGGTCCTGCTCGCCGGCGACGCCGCCTCGCTGGTCAACCCGCTGTCAGGGGAAGGGATCTACTACGCCCTGGTATCGGGCCGCCTGGCCGCCCGGGCGGCCCTGACCGAGCCGGACGACCCGCTGACCGCCTACCGGCGCCTGCTCGCCAAGGCCCTCGGCCGCCACCTGCGCCACTCCTCGGTCCTGGCCAGGGCGATCCACGCCCCGGCCCTGGCCGAGGCCGGCCTCGGCGCCGCCGCCGGGTCGCCGAGGCTGTTCGACACTCTGGTCGAGCTCGGCCTTGGCCAGGCCAGGATCACCCCACGGCTGCTGGCCGCCCTCCCCCGAGGCCTGGTCCGCGCCCGCGCCGCTACCAGAGGAACAGGATCAGCGCCTGGAGGGTGAAGGCGTTGACCCAGTTCTCCTGGGCGCTGAACAGCCGGACCTGGTTGCTGGGGGCGCGCCTGGCCGCCTTGACGCCCTTCCACAGCAGCCAGATGACCAGCGCCTGGAGGACCACGAACAGCAGCCGGGGCAGCTCGAACGGCAGCCTGATCCCGAGCAGGGCCATGCCCCAGAGGATGAACCCGTAGATGAGCATCTTGAAGACGCCCGGGTACAGGGGTCTGGTCCCGCGGCGGTAGCCAGGCGGCGGTCGGCGCATACTGGCAGTCTAGGGGCTGTGGACAACCCCCGGAACCCCGGGCTCGCCGGGCGGGACGACGTGCTCGCCCAACTCGTCCGCGCCGTAGAGGAGCTGGTCGGCGGGCGGGGCGGGCTGGTCCTGCTCACCGGCGAGGCCGGCATTGGCAAGTCGGCGGTGGTCGCCGCGGCGGCGGCCACGGCGCAGGCGCGCGGCGCGCGGGTGGTGTGGGGCTGGGGCTGGCCGGGGGAGGGCACGCCGGCGTACTGGCTCTGGGTGCAGGTGTTCCGGTCGCTCGTGGCCGCTGACGGGCGACCGCCGGGGCTCGCGGCTGGCACCCCCTCGCTGGCCCGGCTCCTGCCCGAGCTGCCGGGGACGACCGACCAGCCGGCGGCCGGCGACGAGCTGACCGCGGCGGCCCGCTTCCGGCTGCTCGACGAGCTCACCACCGTGCTGCTGGCGGCCACCGGCGAGCGGCCGCTGGTCGTCGTCCTGGAAGACCTGCAATGGGCCGACGCCCCGTCGCTCCAGCTCCTGGACTTCCTGGCCCGCCGGCTCCCGGCCTCCCGGGTGCTGGTCCTCGGCACCTGGCGCGACCTCGAGCAGTCCCAGGGCGACCCGCTCGTCCGCCTGCTCGCCGACCTCGTCCCGAGGAGCACCGTCGTCCCGCTGCGACCGCTCGCCGAGGCCGAGACGGGCCGGCTCGTTGCCGGCATCCTCGGTGTTGAGCCCGACCCGGCGCTGGTCGCCGGCATCCGGCAGCGGACCGGCGGCAACCCGTTCTTCGTCCAGCAGGTGGCCCGCCTGCTGCTCGCCCAGCCCGGCGAGCCGGCGGGGATCCCGGTGGGGGTTCGCGAGGTGGTCGAGCGGCGCCTGGCCCGGCTCGGCCCGGCCTGCGCCACCCTGGTGACGACGGCCGCCGTCGCCGGGCCGGAGTTCGGCGCCGCCCTGCTGGCGCGGGTCGCCGGCGAACCGGTCGCGACCGTGCGCGACCTCCTCGACGAGGCGGTCGGCGCCCACATCCTGGACGGCCCGCAAGGGCCGCTGCGGCCCTACCGCTTCGTCCACGACCTGTTCCGCGAGTCGATCCTGGCCGGGCTCGACCCGCCCGCCCTCGCCCGGCTCCACTGGCGGGTGGCCTGCGCCCTGGAGGAGGAGCGCGACGCCGGCGAACCGGTCGCGGCGGCCCAGCTCGCCGACCACTTCGCCCAGGGCGGGCCAGGGGCCGGGGACGCGGCCGTCCGCTACGCCGCCCTGGCCGCCGCCGAGGCCACCCGGCGGCTGGCCCACGAGGAGGCCGCCCGCCAGCTGGCGCGGGCCCTCGAGGTCCTCGACAAGTCGGCCCAGGCGGACCGGACCGGGCTGCTGCTCGAGCTCGCCGGCGCCCGCCGCCGGGCCGGCGACCTGGCCGGCAGCTGGCAGGCCTGCCTCCAGGCGGCCGAGCTGGCCCGGCGGGCGGCCGACCCGAACGGGCTGGCCCGGGCCGCGCTCGGCCTGCACGCCATCGGCACCCGGAGCTGGCCGTCGCCGGTCCAGGAGCTGGTTCCGGTCCTCGAGGAGGCGGCCGCCGCCCTCGGCGACCAGGACCCGCCACTGCGGGCCCGGGTGCTGGCCAGCCTGGCCCGGGAGCTGGCCTGGAACGGCACCGACCTCGCCCGGGCGTCACGGCTGGCCGACGAGGCCATGGCCACCGCCCGCCAGACCGGCGACCGGGCCACCCTCGGCGCCTGCCTGGTCGCCCGGCACAACGCCGGCTGGGGGCCACGGAACGCGGCCGACCGGCTTGCCCTGGCCGGCCGGATCGCCGAGCTGGCCGGCCGCGAGGACCCGGAGCTGCTGGCCGAGGCCCGGCTGCTGGCGGCCACCGACCTGCTCGAGCTGGCCGACCCGCGGTTCCAGCGCGAGCTGGCCGAGTTCCTGCGGCTGGCCGCGGACCTGGGGCAGCCGAGGCTCCGCTATGCCGCCCTGGCCCGCCGGGCGGCCCAGGCGCTGCTGGCCGGCCGGCTCGACCAGGCCGAACGGCTGACCGCGGAGGCGGCCGACCTCGGCCGGGAGATCGGCGAGCCCGACGTGGCCGACGTCGAGCAGGCACAGCTCTGGGAGCTCCGCAGCCTCCAGGGCCGCCGCTCCGAGCTGCTCTCCCAGGTGCGGGCGGTCTTCGGGGACGACTCGCCGCATGGGCGCTGCCTCCAGGCCATCATCCTGCTGGAGCGGGGCGACCGCGCCACCGCCGAGGCGGTGGCCGCCCCGCTGCTGGACAGCGCGGCCCCGGCGGTGTTCCCGGCCGACCGGAGCTGGACCCTGGCGGCCGCCTTCGCGAGCGAGCTGGCCGCCGCCCTGGAAGCGCGCCCGGCCTGCCAGTGGCTGTACGACGAGCTCACCCCGCTGGCCGCCGGGGCCGCGGTCGTCGGGGTGGCGATCGCGTTCCGGGGTGCCGTCGACCATCACCTGGGCCTGCTGGCCAAGGCCCTGGGCCGACCCGAGGCGGCCCGGGGCCACTTCGAGCGGGCCGTGGCCGTCCACGACCGCCTCGGCGCGCGCACCTGGGCCCTGAGAAGCCGCTACGAGCTGGCCCTGGTCCTCACGGCCCCGGCTGACGCCGCCCCGATCCTGTCCGAGGTGGTCTCCGAGGCCGGCCGGCTGGGCATGACCGAGCTGGCCCGGCAGGCCGCGGACCAGCGGCCGGCGGCGCCGGCGGGCCTGGTCGCCGGCGACGTCTTCCGCCGCGACGGGACGCTGTGGACCCTGCGCTACGCCGGACGCACCGTCCGCCTGCGTGACGCCAAGGGCCTCCGCGACCTGGCCACGCTGCTCCGGAGCCCCGGCCGGCCGATCCGGGCCGCCGACCTGGTCGCCGGCGCCGCCGACGCGGCCGTGTCCGCCGAGCTCCGCATGGGGGCCGACGAGGTGCTCGACGAACGGGCCCGCCAGGAGCTGCGCGCCCGCCTGCTCGACCTGGAGGCCGAGATCGAGGAGGCCGGCCGATGGCACGACCCGGAGCGGGCGGCCAGGGCGGTCCTGGAGCGGGACGCGCTGGTGGCCGAGCTGGCCGCCGCGACCGGCCTCGGCGGCCGGCCAAGGCGGCTCGGCGACCAGTCCGAGCGCGCCCGCAAGACCGTCACCGCGCGGATCCGCGACGTCATCGACCGGGTCGAGCGCGTCCACCCGGCCCTCGGCGCCCATCTGCGGGCGTCGGTCACCACCGGCACCTTCTGCAGCTACTCCCCGCCGGCCCCGACGGCCTGGGAGCTCTAGCGGTTCCTGGCGCGTTCTCGCGCCCTCCCCGCTGAAGGGCTTCGGAGGAAGCAGGCGAGGAGGGACAGCGATGTACGACGTGATCATTGTCGGGGCCCGGGTGGCCGGCTCGTCGACGGCGATGCTGCTGGCCGGCAAGGGGCTCAGGGTGCTGCTGGTCGACCGGGCGGCCTTCCCGAGCGACACGCTCTCCACCCACCAGGTGCAGCTCCCGGGAGGGGCGAGGCTCCGGCGCTGGGGCCTGCTGGACCAGGTCGTGGCCTCGGGCGCGCCCGCGGCCAGGAAGGTGCGGTTCGACGCCGGCCCGGTCGTGCTCCAGGGCCGCTACCCCGCCTTCGAGGGGGTCGACGCCGTCTACAGCCCGCGCCGGACGGTCCTTGACGCCCTGCTGCTGGAGGCGGCCCGGGCCGCCGGGGCCGAGGTGCGCGAGCAGTTCATCGTCGAGGAGCTGACGGTCGAGGGCGACCGGGTCACCGGCATCCGCGGGCGCTCCAAGGGGGGCCAGCGCGTCACCGAGGCGGCCCGGCTGGTCGTCGGGGCCGACGGCAAGCACTCGCTGGTCGCCAGGACGGTGGGCGCGCCCGTCCACCACGACCGGCCGCCCCTGACCATGGGCTGCTACACCTACTGGCAGGACGTGCCGCTCGACGGGGGCGAGATCTACTCGCGGCCACGGCGGGCGGTCGGTGCCTGGCCGACCAACGACGGGCTGACGCTGACGTACCTGGCCTGGCCGGTCGAGGAGTTCCCGGCCTTCCGGGCCGACGTCGAGGCGAACGCCCTGCGCACCCTCGACCTGGCCGGCGACCTGGGCGAGCGGGTCCGGGCCGGCCGCCGCGCCGAGCGGTTCCGGGCCAGCCCGGACCTGCCCAGCTTCATCCGCCGGCCGTTCGGGCCTGGGTGGGCGCTCGTCGGGGATGCCGGCCTGGTGATGGACCCGATCACCGGGCAGGGGATCGGCGACGCCCTGCGCGACGCCGAGCTGCTGGCCGAGGCGGTCGAGGCCGGCCTTGGCGGGCGGCGGCCGCTCGCCGGCGCCCTGGCAGACTACGAGCGGGCCCGGGACCGGGCCGCGCTGGCGATGTACGAGTTCACCACCGACCTGGCCGCCTTCGGCCCGCCGACGGCCGAGCAGCAGGCCCTGTTCGGCGCCCTGGAGGGCCGCCAGGACGAGATCGGCCGGTTCCTGGGCGTGCTCACCGGGGCGGTGCCGATGGCCGACTACTTCCGGCCGAGAAGCCTCCTCCGGGTCCTCGGCGTCCGCGGCCTGGCCAGCATGGCCCTCAGGGGACGCCGGCCGGCTGCCGTCGGGTGAAGCTGAGCTCGTCGCCGTCGGCGTCGACCAGGATCGCGTCGCCCTCGGTCAGCTCGCCGGCGAGCAGGCGCCTGGCCAGCTCGTCGCCGATGGCCTTGGAGATCAGGCGCCGCAGTGGCCGGGCCCCGTAGGTCGGGTCGTAGCCGCGGTCGGCCAGCCAGGCCTTGGCGGCCGGGGTCAGCTCGAGGGTCAGGCGGCGGTCGGCCAGACGGGCGGCCAGCCGGGCCACCTGGAGGTCGACGATCCGGGCCAGCTCGTCGCGGCCCAGCCGGTGGAAGACCAGGATCTCGTCGAGCCGGTTGAGGAACTCGGGCTTGAACGCCTCCCGGACCGTGGCCATGACCCGCTCCCGGCTGACCTCCTCCGGCTCGACCATGTCGGTGAGCAGCGACGACCCGAGGTTCGAGGTCATGATCAGGACCACGTTGGAGAAGTCGACGGTGCGGCCCTGGCCGTCGGTCAGGCGCCCGTCGTCCATCACCTGGAGCAGGACGTTGAACACGTCCGGGTGGGCCTTCTCGACCTCGTCCAGCAGCACCACCGCGTAGGGCCGGCGCCGCACCGCCTCGGTCAGCTGGCCGCCCTCGTCGTAGCCGACGTAGCCGGGGGGCGCCCCGACCAGCCGGGCCACCGAGTGCTTCTCGCCGTACTCGCTCATGTCGATGCGGACCATGGCCCGCTCGTCGTCGAACAGCAGCGCGGCCAGGGCCCTGGCCAGCTCGGTCTTGCCGACCCCGGTGGGCCCCAGGAACAGGAAGCTGCCGATCGGCCGGCCCGGCTCCGACAGCCCGGCCCGCGAGCGCCGGATGGCGTCGGCGACCGCCTGCACCGCGTCGTCCTGGCCGACCACCCGGAGGTGCAGCTCGTCCTCGAGCCGCAGCAGCTTGGCCATCTCGCCCTGGACGAGCCGGGTCACGGGGATGCCGGTCCAGGCGGACACGACCTTGGCCACGTCCTCCTCGTCGACCTCCTCCTTGAGCATCTTGCGGTCGGCCTGGAGCTCCTCCAGGTGCCGGTTGGCGGCTGCCAGGTCGTGCTCCAGGCCGGGCAGGACGCCGTAGCGCAGCTCGGCCGCCCGCTCCAGGGCGCCGTCGCGGGTGGCCCGCTCGGCCTCGCCCTTGACCTCCTCGATGCGGGCGTTGATCTCCCGGATGGCCGCGATGGCCTCCTTCTCGCCCTCCCAGTGGGACTTCATCCCGGTGAGGGTCTCCTGGAGGCCGGCCAGCTCCTCCTCCAGCTTGGCCAGCCGCTCCCGCGACACCTCGTCCTTCTCCTTCTTGAGCGCGGCCCGCTCGATCTCGAGCTGGCGGGCCCGGCGCTCCAGCACGTCGACCTCGGTCGGCATGGAGTCGATCTCGATGCGCAGCCGCGAGGCGGCCTCGTCGACCAGG
>JASLIH010000484.1 GCA_030152105.1 Actinomycetes bacterium | reverse complement strand
CCTCCCACGATTTCCGCCGCTTCCCCCGTAAACTTCGCGACCGGACGGTTTCGGGAGAACCGTCCGGCGATGCGCGAAGGCGGGGGTGATGACGGGCGACGTCCTCCAGCTCGCCCGGCGGCGGCGGGCCCGGCCGGCCGGGCGGCGCCGCCGCTGGCGGCTCACCCGGCGCGGCCGGGTGGTCTTCGGCGCCCTCGGGGTGCTGCTCCTGGCCGGTGTCGGCTCGCTGGTCGAGGGGCCGGCGGCCGAGCTGGCCCGGGCGGCCGGGCTGGCCGGCGACACCGGCGACCTGACCCTGGTCGCCTCCGGCGACGTGCTGCCCCACGGCCCGGTCCTGCGCCGGGCCGCCGACGACGGCGCCCGGGCCGGCCAGCGCTACGACTTCCGCCCGATGCTGGCCGAGCTGCGGCCGCTGGTCGCCGGGGCCGACCTGGCCCTCTGCCACCTTGAGGTGCCCCTGTCACGGGACGGGCGGGTGGTTGCCTCCTGGCCCAGCTTCAACGCCCCGCCCGAGCTGGCCGCCGCCCTGCGCTGGGCCGGCTACGACGCCTGCTCGACCGCGTCCAACCACGCCATGGACCGGGGCGCCGGCGGGGTCGCGGCCACCCTGGACGTTCTCGACCGGGCCGGCCTGCGCCACGACGGCACCGCCCGCGACGCCGCCGAGGCCGCCGCCAGCACCGTCGTGGACGTCCGCGGGCTGCGGATCGGGCTGCTCAGCTACGCCTACGGCCTGAACGGCGGGCCGCTCCCGTCCGGCCAGCCCTGGCTGGTCAACCTGATCGACCCGGCCCGGATCGTCGAGGACGCCCGGGCCGCCCGGCGGGCCGGCGCCCGCTTCGTGGTCGTGCTGCTGCACTGGGGCCAGGAGAACCAGGGGGCCCCGACCCCGGCCCAGCGCGAGCTGGCCAGGCGGCTGCTGGCCGCCCCCGAGGTCGACCTCATCCTCGGCCACCACGTCCACGTGGTCCAGCCGATCGAGCAGGTCGGCGGCAAGTGGGTCGCCTACGGCATGGGCAACTCCCTGTCCAACCAGACGCCGGCCTGCTGTGCGGCCGGCTCCCAGGACGGCGTCCTGGTCCAGGTGACGATCGCCCGCGACGGTGACGCGCCCCGGGTGCGGGCGGTGCGCTATGTGCCGACCTGGGTCGAGCACCCCTCCTTCCGGGTCCGCCCGGTGCCGGCCGCCCTGGCCGACCGGTCCCTGACCCCGCAAGCCCGCCAGGCCCTCGAGGCCTCCGGCGACCGCACCCGGCGGGCCGTCGGCCCGGCCGTCCCGCCGCCCGCCCCCAGCTGAGCCGCGCCCGTGCCGACGCCGCCCAACCGTCTCCCGGCCCGGCCACGGCCGGCGCGCCGGCCGGCCCGGACCAAGGTCTCGGCCAGGGTCTACCGCCGCCGCCGGATCGCCGCCGCCCTGGCCGCCCTGCTGGTGCTCGGCCTCGTCCTGGCGGCCGGGGGCTGGGGCTACACCGCGTTCCGGTTCGGCCAGATCAGCTCGGTGCACGTGCCCGGCCTGGGCAAGGCCCCCGCCGACGGGTCGGTCAACCTGCTGGTGGTCGGCTCCGACACCCGGCAGGGGCTGCGCGGCGGCGGGTTCGGGGACGCGGCCGGGCAGCGCAGCGACGTCATCATCGTCGTCCACCTGGTGCCGGCCGCCCGCCACGCCGCCGTGCTGTCGATCCCGCGCGACCTGTACGTGCCCGTGGCCGGTGCCGGCGGGTCGGCCAAGATCAACTCGGCCTTCAACCGCGGCCCCGGCCAGCTCGTCCAGACCATCCAGCAGAGCTTCGGCATCCCCATCCACCACTACCTGCTGGTCAACTTCGACGGCTTCCGCGAGGTGGTCGACGCCCTCGGCGGGGTCGCGCTGTACTTCCCCCGGCCGGTCCGCGACGACAACGACGGCCACAACGAGTCCGGGCTGAACGTCCCCCGCACCGGCTGCCAGCGCCTCGGCGGCAACCAGGCCCTGGCCCTGGCCCGGAGCCGCTACTTCCAGTACCAGGACCGGGCCGGCCGCTGGCACGGCGACCCGGCCACCGACCTTGGCCGCATCCGCCGCCAGCAGACGATGCTGCGGGTCCTGGCCGCCAACGCCGTCGGCCGCAACCTGGCCAACCCGATCCGGGCCAACGCCCTGGTCGGCTCCGTGGTCCGCAGCCTGACCAAGGACGACCAGCTCACCATCCGCCGCTCGGTCGCCCTGGCCCGCCAGTTCCGCTCGTTCGACCCGGCCCGCCTGACCACCCTCACCCTCCCGGTCGACCGGGCCGTCCAGCGCGACGGGGTCGTCCGCCGCGCCGGCCAGCCCGGCTTCGAGCAGGGCCTGAGCCACGGCTGGGAGCAGGTCCTGCTGGCCCGGCAACCCGACGCCCGGGCAACGGTCGCCAAGCTCCTCGCCCGCCCCACCCGCCCAGCCCCCCGGGCGCCCACCACCACCGCGCCCCCGCGGCCGGGTGCCCGGGTCGCCCCGGCGGCGGTCTCGGTCACGGTCAGGAACGCCACCTCCCGCCAGGGCCTGGCCGCCCGGGTGACCGCCGGTCTCGCGGCCCTCGGCTTCAAGGCCACCAACGGCGGCAACGCCCCACCCTCGGCCACGACCCGGCTCGCCCACGCCCAAGGGACCGACGCCGCCGCCAGCACCCTGGCCCCCGCCGTCAAGACCGGCGGCCGGATCGTCCGGACCTCCCAGCCCGGCCTCGCCCAGCGCTCGCTGGTGCTGGTCCTCGGCGCCGACTTCAAAGGGCTGGCGAGCCGGGTCGTTCCCACCAAGCCCCCGGCAGCCCGCCCTCCCAAACCGACCCCGGCCACCCGCGACCTCCCACCATGGGACCCCCGCCCCTGCTGACCCGGCCCCAGGCTTGACCAGGGACCGATCGGCCGGGCCGGGCACGGCAAGGCCGGTCACAGCCTCGGCCAGGTTTCCCAGGCTCCCCGAGTGGTCAGTCAGCGTATAGTTGCCGGTGACGAGTGGAGTGCAGCATGACAAGCGGGCTGATGGGCGACGACGAAGGCCTGCTGACCGAGCAAGAGGTCGCCGCGCTGCTGCAGATGTCGGTGCCGCTGGTGCGCCGCCTACATCTGGAAGGCACCGGGCCCCCGTGTGTAAAGATCGGCCGGCAGACGCGATACCGCCAAGCCGTGGTCCAGCGGTGGCTCGCTGGAGACGGTCAGGGCAGCTCCCCGGTCGAGAACCGCTAGCAGGCGCGACCCCCCTGCTCGCGAAGCCAGATCGGGCGGGGTCGCCACCGGAGTTCGGCTCGGCGCTTGTTCAGTAGCTGAAGGTCGTTGCGCCCTCGTCGCCGATCCACTGCCACATCGGCACGGTCCCAGCCAGCTCCGCGTTGCCGACCAGCTGGCTCTTGTCACACTTTCGCGCGTCGAAGCAGATCGGGCAGACCATGAACCGGCCGCCAGCCTTCTCGTAGCGGTCGAGCAGGTCGGTGAGCGGCGGGCAGCCGTCGCAGGCGACGGCGTACGCGAACCCCTCGAGCGCAAGGCGCACGGCTTCCTTGGTGAGGAACATCAGCGTCGGGCGGCCCTGTTCGGCCGCACCAACGGCGACCAGGAATGCCACCGTCACCTTCTCGGTGTCTTCGAGTCCGGTGGTCAGGCTCACAACAGCCTTTCCGGGCATTGCTCCTCCCCGCTTCATCCTCATGTGCCCAGGGGACGATAGATCGCTGTGACCTGCTTGCCAAGCGACACGGCTGTCCCGTGGTCCCGGTCCCGCCGGCCGCAGGGCCGGCCTTGAAGTCTGCGAACTGGACCTTGCTGAGGAACCGACTCCACCACAAGGATGGTCCCGCCACGAGACCTGGCCACAGAAGGGGAACCCGATGAGGACCTTGCACTTCGGCCTGCGTGTGGCCGATCTCGAGCGGTCGCTCGCGTTCTACACAGCCGTCGGCTACGAGGTGGTCGGGAGCGTCCCCGAGACCGAGTTCGGGCACCTGACCATGCTCAAACTCCCCGACGACGACTTCGTCACCATCGAGCTCGTCCACGACCCCACCAAGGATGAGGTCGACCTCGGCACCGGACTCAACCACTTCGTCATCAAGGTGGAGTCGTTGGACGCCACCACCACCGAGCTCGCCGCCCAGGGCATCGACGCCGACATGCCCGGATCACCGGATGGCTCAGACGACGTTCGAACGACGTGGATCACCGACCCGGACGGCAACCGGATCGAGTTGGTCCAGTGGCCGGCCGGTCACCCCGACGGCATCACCGCAGCCGACTGGCCGGACTGAGTCGGCACATTCGAAAGGAGAGTACGGCCCCCGAGCAGGCCAGAGGAGGTGAAGCGCGAAGCGCCTGGTCAGAGGGGTGTGCGAGCGGGGGATTCGAACCCCCACGTCCGAGGACACCGGGACCTAACTTGCCCATGTGGTGGTGCTGGCTGCTGCTCTCCGGTGCACTACAAGGCCTTGGAGCTGGACAGATGCCGCAGTGTCGTCCCGTCCTGTACCCGCTCATCCCGAGGTGTTGCGGCCTGTCCCGTGAGCAACTTCGTGAGCATTGGAGTCACGGTCCCGTCCGGTCGGGACATCTTCAAGACTCCGTCCTCCTCGCCCAGCCGCTGCGAGGTGCTTCGCGTCCAGGTCCTGATACACATGCAACTCCAAGGCGAGAGCGACTTCCCTTCTACCTTGGACCAGGTAGGTCAACAAGGCATACATGAAGACGACAATTCCTATCATCTCAAGAAACTCTTCGATTGCGGCGCAGAAGACATACTTCATGCCTTGGTCACCCCATACCGGTACTACGAAGTGGCCAGCCACCGTCTCCATGCCGATGGCGCCGCTCAGGTAGATGAGTCCGGCGAGGATGAATAGACGTCTTATCGGAGAAGGAAGCTGAACGACCGTCCGGAAGACTATGAGTGTAAAGATGAATACGAAGCCCATTCCAAAGAAAACCCATGAAAATAGGGTAATACTCGAGAGGTCGGCGAAGCGACTTAGTGTTTCGTGAAAGCTGAGGAACTCATCGCAAGCGAGGCCAAGGAAGATGATCGACATGAGCGTCCACTGCCGTGAGAAGCGGCCAGAGGCCTCACGCTCGACTCGGCCGATGACCCAGAGCAGGTACGCACAACTCAGTATGGCGAGCGCCGAGTAGAGCGCGGGAATGTTACCCTCTGCGTCGACGTTGAATATCTCCACGAACCGATCACGCAGCAGGAAGTCTGGCAAGAAGTGCACAACCACCTGTCCCAGCAAGGACAGAACCGTCAAGCTCAAGACCACAAAGACTAGAAATCGTGCCACCCTGCCTGGGCTGACGGACACCCCTTGTTGAAGCCTCGCATGACCCGCTGTCAGGGTAACCTCAACGTCTCGTCGGCGCTGCGACATCCCCCCCACTCACCCTTTCTCCAGCATTCCTCGTTACCGAGCTACGGGTCTCCCAAGGTCGACCCCTTGACAAAGCAGCGGGCCGGGTCGAGAGCCCCTCTCCGCGCTGGTTCACGTAGCCTAGCTGTCGGTGATAACGAAATTGGCACAGTACTGATCACGAAGAGTGCACAGTGACGGGACCCAGGTTGGTGGTCCAGAACACCCCATAATTGTCCCCCACGTCCCCCACGCTCGGCCAAGGGGCGGCGTCTTGCTTCTCAGAGAGGCTTCTTGGGGGTTCGGGGGCACTGCCCAGCTACAGGCCCCTGCTCGTCCCAACCCACGAGGCCCCTGGGATTGCGGGCCGCAGGGCCGGCCTTGAGTTCGTAGAGAAACTTCTTCCTGCGATGATCTGGGTGGGTGCCTCGGTGGCTGGTCTGACCCGACGTCTCACCGGCCTGGTGCCTTGAAGTTGATCTGTCGGCCAAGCTACCCGAGGGCATCTGAAGGCACCCACCGGTCGGGCGGAGTGACCCGATAGGCGCCTGGCGAGAGGCCCCATCAACGAAGCTCGATAGCGTAGACATGACGGAACGGAAGTGGATCGGACGCTGCCATCCTCAGCGGTCCAGCCCCGCTGCTGGAGCCGCCCTACGACCACGACTCGGCTGCCCTTGCTCAGGGACTGGCTGGCGTGCTCGGCCTGGTCGCGCCAGACGATGACGGTGAAGAACGACGCCTCCTGCTCCCTGCGGCCGGACCCGACCACCCGGAACATGGCCCGGGCGATGCCGCTGTCGGTGTGCCGCAGTTGGGGGTCGTCGGTAGGTTGCCGGCGAAGCTGACGCTCGGCTCGGTCATGGTGCCGCCCTCCTGGGACTGTCTGGCCGGGCGGTCTGCCCTGCCGTTGGACCCCGGGGGACGGTGGACACCATGGCATGCCGAGAGACCACCGGGGGCAAGCGACAGAGCCAACGAAGTCGGCCCTGTATCAGGACTGCCGGCCACTAGCCGGCTCAGGTGCTGAGTTGGTTGGCGGCGCTTGCGGCTGGGGGCCGGGCATGCCAGCACCGTCCGGCCAGATCCCTACACCCTGGGTGTGGTGGGAGAGCGAGGCTCCCACCACGAGGGCCGCTCGCCGGCCTGTCCCAGGCAACTTGCGGTGAGTCTTGCTCCGCCTTAGAGGGAGATCAGGGCCACCAGGAAGAGGGCGAACACCGCCCAGGTCGTCGCGAGTTGGAGCCAGTTGATCGTGAAGTAGCGTTGTCGTGTCGCCTCCCAGTCCGCTGGCATCGCCTCGGGGTCCCCGGCCAGGATCATGTTGTAGGTCGGTGTCTTCCATACGTTGGAGACGATGAGGATCCCGACGACCCAGACGCCCAGGGCGATCGCCGTGAGGACGAAGGAGGTGGAGCCGGGATCGTCCCAGAGGAGCACGAGCGCGACGATCGACGCGATGGTCGTCACGCCCGACCAGGCATAGTTGAACACCTTGCCCAAGCCGTTGGCGGCGTAGCGAAGGAACCGTTCCATGAAGGTCCGGAACTCCGGGCCGGTCATGGCTGCTTGCATGGGGCGCAGGATCGTGCACAGCCCGCCCAGGAAGCCTGCCGCGAGCCCCGAGAAGAAGATAGACGCTGCGAGTGCCCATTCCTCGGCCGTCATCGATTCCCTCCTTGTCTGGTGAACGTCTGGTCGTCAGCTTGGCGGCGTGGCGGATGGGGCGCGTCCACCGGAAGGTGGAGAGGCGGGGTGGAACCCGCGACCGATGTCAGCCCAGCTTGCTGTACAGGTGGATGAGGTGGGTCTTGACCGTGCTCTGCTCCACGAACAGCACGGCCGCGGCCAGACGCTGCAACGTCGGGATCGCGGCCGAGGGAATCTGCGTCATCCCCTGCCCGGTCCCGATCCGGCGCCTGACATACCCAACGCACCCAACACCACGCTGATGGTCGAGGGTCAGGCTCAGTCGGTCGGCACGCGGCATAGCCCGGAAAACATGGCGGGTGTCAGGCTGAAGCCCCATACCCGCTCGAAGGGAACGGAACGCTTCTGGTGTGATCTTGTCACTGGCCTGGGTGCGATTGAGCTGCAACGGCTGAGTCCGGCCCAGCTCAACGCCTTCTACCGGGACCTCCTGACTCGTGGCCGCCGCAACACCCTTGGCGGCCTCGCGCCGAAGACGGTGCGCTACATCCACTCGATCCTGCATCGGGCGCTGCGCGATGCGGTGCGCTGGGGGTTCGTGGTCCGCAACGTGGCTGACGCGGCCGACCCGCCCAAGCCGAGGACGCCCGAGATGCAGGTGTGGAGCCCCGATCAGCTTCGGGCCTTCCTCAACCACGTCCAGGTCGACCGCCTCTATGCGGCGTGGCTGCTGGCGGTGACGACCGGGATGCGCCGGGGCGAGATTCTCGGGGTTGCGCTGGAGCGATCTGGACCTGGAGGCCGGTCGGGTGGCGGTTCGCCGCCCGCGGATCGTCGTCGATTACCGTGCAGGTCTCGGAGCCGAAGACGGCCAAGGGTCGCCGCTCGCTTGCCCTCGACCCGCCGCCGTCTGCTCATGTCTGGGTGCGGTAGCGCAGGTACACCACGCCGTTGCCGAACCGGCGCTCGTCCAGCAGTTCGAGCTGGAGCCGGGCCCGGTCGGGCAGGAAGGGCTTGCCGCCGCCCACCACGACGGGCCAGACGAACAGGTGGACCTCGTCCACCAGCCCGGCGGTGATCGCATGGGCGCCGAGGGTGGGACCGCCCACGGTGACGTCCCGCTCGGCGGCCGCCTTCAGTTGCCGGACCGCTT
>JASLIH010000471.1 GCA_030152105.1 Actinomycetes bacterium | reverse complement strand
TGCGCCAGCTCGCCCCCGGCACCCAGGCCCACCAGCTGTGCCAGTTGGAGAGATCAACCGGCCCGGCGCTGGGCTGGAAGACCAGCCCGCCCGGGACCAGCAGGTCCGGGTCGGCGTCGGGGTAGTCGGCCGGGTCGGGGGCCTGCTCGGCCACGGTCAGGTATCCGGTGGCCTTGACGAAGCGGCGGAACTCGGCGTTGGTGACCGGGTGGTGGTCGATCCAGAAGCCGTCCACCGCCACCTCGTGGACGGGCCGCTCCTCGGGGTAGAAGTCGTCGGAGCCCATCTGGAAGCGGCCGCCGGCGACCCACACCATGTCCTTCACCTGGGGGGCTCGGGAGGCTCGGGCCGCCTCGGCCGGGCGCCGGGGGCGGCCTCGAGCAGCCGCAGGAAGGCGTCGTTCCAGCCCTGGACCATGCTCCCGAAGGCCTCGGGCTGGGCGCTCATCGGGGCCAGGAACGCCCTGGTCAGCTCCAGCTGGGCCTGGGTGGTGGCGGCGAAGCTCTCCAGCGCGGCCGTGACCAGCTGGGTGCTGCGCTCCTGGGTGGCGCTGGCCCGCTCGATCACCGCCCGGTAGGCCTCGAAGCTCTGGCGCAGGGCCCGGTTGGCCTCCTCCTGGCTGGCCAGCGCCTTCTCGGTGGCGGCCAGGGTCGAGGTCAGCGCCTCAAGGGCGGCCCGGCCGCTCTCGGCCTGCTCGCTGACCAGCTGCTGGAGCGAGCCCGACCACGCCTGGGCCAGCTCAAGGCTGCGCTCCTGGGCGGCCACGGTGGCCCGGGCGATCTCGCCGAAGGGGTGGGCCCCGAAGCCCTCGTCCGCGCTTGCGCTCATTTCGTACCTCCCAGTCGTTCAGTGACGACGATACCGGGCATACTGCTGCTTGAACGATCAGGGTCGTGGAGGAGGCCGGGCCGATGGCGAAGTCCAGGTACCGCAACGGGTCGCCGCGCGTTGTCGTCGTCGGGGGAGGGTTCGCCGGGCTGGCGGCGGTCAAGACCCTGTCCAAGGTCAAGCCGCCGGTGCGGGTCACCCTGCTCGAGCAGCACAACTACCACCTGTTCCAGCCCCTGCTGTACCAGCTGGCCACCGGGCTGGTCCAGCCGGCCGACATCGCCCACCCGGTGCGCGGCATCGTGCGCCGCTACCGGCGCACCGGCGTGCGGATGGCCACCGTGTCGGGGGTGGACTTCGACGCCAGGGAGGTCCTGACCGACGAGGGCGGGCGCTTCGGCTACGACTACCTGATCCTGGCCGCCGGGGCGACCACGGCGACCTTCGGGATCCCGGGGGTCGAGGAGCACAGCTTCCCGCTCAAGAGCATGCCCGACGCGCTGGTGCTCCGGGCCCACCTGCTGCGCCAGTTCGAGCTGGCCGACAACGACCCGGGCGAGATCGACAAGGGCGCCCTCACCGTGGTGGTGGTCGGCGGCGGCCCCACCGGGGTGGAGATGGCCGGGGCCCTCCACGAGCTGTTCAAGCACGTGCTGGTGCACGACTTCCCCGACCTGGACATCAACCAGGCCAAGGTGGTGCTGCTGGAGGCCACCGACCACCTGCTGGCGCCGTTCCACCCCAGCTCGCGCCAGCACGCCCTCGACATCCTGAAGAAGCGGGGGGTGGAGGTGCGGCTCGGCCAGGCCCTGGAGCGGGCCACCCCGGACGAGGTCCGGCTGAAGGACGGCACCGTGATCCTGACCCGGACGCTGGTCTGGGGCGCCGGGGTCCGGGCCCATCCGGTGGCCGACGTGCTCGGCCTCGAGCAGACCCGCGGGGGCCGGATCGTGGTCGGCGAGGACATGAGCGTGGCCGGGCGGCCCGAGGTGTTCGTGGTCGGCGACCTCGCCGGGGCCGGCGACGGCAAGGGCGGGCTGCTGCCTCAGGTCGCCCAGCCGGCCATCCAGGAGGCCAGGCACGCCGCCCTCCAGATCCAGCACACCTTGGACGGCACCCCCAGGGAGGGGTTCACCTACAAGGACAAGGGGATCATGGCCACCATCGGCCGCAACGCGGCCGTGACCGAGCTGCCCAACGGGGCCAGGTTCAAGGGCGTGCTCGCCTGGTACATGTGGCTGGTGCTGCACCTGGCCTACATCGTCGGGTTCCGCAGCCGGATGGCCGTGCTGGTCAACTGGATCTGGAGCTACCTCACCTACGACCGCCACGCCCGCATCATCGTGGCCGTCGAGCCGCAACGCCGGGCCGCCTCCCCGCAGCCGGCGCCCTCCGCCCCGCCGTCGGAGGCGGCCTCCGCGGACCGGCCGGTGGTGGGGTAGCGGCCCCGCCGGTCAGGGGCGGGGGCCGAGGGCCGGGCGACCCCATCCCGGCAGGTCCATGCCGAGGCGTGCGGCCGAGGCGTGCGCGGTCGCGTCCATGGCCGCGGCCAGGTCCTGGTCGCCTGGCTGGTCCCGGCCGCGGAGGGTGCCGGCGAGGGCCTGGGCGGTGAGTGCCTGCCAGGGCCGGGCCCCGAGGCGCTCGTGGGCGGCCAGGGCGGTCCGCAGGTGCCCGAGGCTGTCCTCCCAGCGCCCGGCCGTGGCGGCCAGGATCCCCAGGTGGTGGCCGGCCGCGCCCAGGTAGATCTGGCCGGCGGCCAGGTGGTGGCCGGCCCAGGGGGCGAGCAGGGCCGACAGCCGGCCGGCGGCGGCGCCGTCGCCCAGCTGGGCGCAGGCGCCGACCAGGGCGACCAGGCCGGCGGCGCTCTGCCGGCGGCTGGGCAGCGCGGCCATGGCCCGGTCGAGCAGCCGGCGGGCGTCGGCGTCCCGTCCCTGGCCGGCGTAGGCCAGTGGCAGCAGGGCCGGCCAGGCGCCGGTCGCCCAGGTCTGCTGGGCGGCCAGGCGGTCCAGCAGGGCCTCGACCTGGCCGGGGCGGCCCTGGAGCCAGCGTAGGAACACCAGCTGGGCGTCATGGGCCATGGCCGCGGCCGTGCCGATCGAGCGCCGGCCCAGCTCGTCGGCGTCGGTGGCCAGCCGCTCGCTGTCCTGGAAGTCGCCCCGCAGCATGGCCATGGCCGAGCGCAGGCGCAGCGACAGCCAGAGGTGGCGGGGGAGGCGGCGCTCCTGGGCGGCCTGGGCCTCCCGCTCGGTCAGCCGGTCGATGCCGTCCAGGTCGCCGGCGGTCAGCAGGGCGCCCGCCCGGGCCTGGCCCGCCTGCCAGGCCAGGTCGTCGTCGCCCAGCTCGGCGGCCAGGCGGTCCAGCTCGGCCGAGGCGGCCAGGGCGGCCGCCGGCCCGCCCGGGCGCAGGATGCCGGTCCAGGCGGTCTCCTGGTCGGCCAGGACCGCGACGAGCGTCCGGCGGTCGCCGAGCCGGCGGGCCATGGCCACCGCCTCGCCGAACCCGGCCGGGTCGGGCCACCCGGCCTCGGGCGCCGCGGCGCCGAGGCGGCCGGCGGCGGCCTGCCAGCAGGCCAGGCGGGCCAGCAGGAGCGCCCGGGCCGGGCTGTCGCCGGGACCGGCGGCGTCGAGGGCCTCGCCGAGCAGGCCGGCCGGGACCGACTGGCCGAGGTCGACCGGCCAGAAGCCGTTCGGGCCGCCGAGCCCGAGGGCGGCCCGGGCCAGGCCCTCGGCCGAGCCGGCCGAGCGGGCGGCCGCCGCCGCCAGCAGGTAGGCGTCGGTGGCCTGGCGGGCCTGGCCGGCCGCGGCCCAGGCGTCGGCCTGGCCGCACAGCAGCTGGACCCGGCGCTCGGGGTCGACCGCGGCCCCCCCGGCCTGCTCCAGCAGGGCCAGGGCCTGGCGGTGGCGGTGGGCCGCCTCCTCGTAGTGGTGGTCGGCGGCGGCCTGCTCGCCCGACCGCTGGGCGTAGCCAACCGCCCGGTGGGCGAAGGGCTCGCCGGCCAGCGCGAAGTGGTCGGCCAGCTCGCCGAGGCGGCTGGCGCCGCCGGTGAGCTCCTCGAGCGCCTCGCCGACCTGCCGGTGGGCGCGGACCCGCTCGCTGGCCGGCAGCCGCCGGTAGAGGAGATCTCGCACGATCGGGTGGTGGAAGGCGTAGCGGACGGGCGGGCCCGGCCGCTCCTCCAGCAGCCGTGCCGCCACGGCCACGTCCAGGGCGGCCAGCAGGTCGTCGAAGCCGAGGCCGGCGACCCGCCGGAGGAGGGTCAGCTCGGCCTGCTGGCCGATCACGGCCACGAGCCCGAGCACGTGCTCGACCGGCCCCCCGAGGCGGGCCAGCCGCTGGCCCACGACCCAGCGCACGCTCTCGGGGACGACGTCGGCGGCCGGCCCGGTGGCGGCCTCGGTGACGTCGCCGCCGTCGAGGCTGCCGGTCTCGGCCAGGTGTCGCAGCAGCTCGCCGACCAGGAACGGGTTGCCGCCGGTGCGCTCGCGGAGCACGTGGGCCAGGGCCTTGCCCCCCTGGCCGAGCGGCCGGGTGGCGGCCGCCTCGGCCATCGCCGCGACCTCGTCGGCGCCGAGGCCGTCCAGGGTCAGCAGCTCGGCCCCGGGGGCGCGGACCAGGTCGCCCAGGGCGGCGGTCAGGGTGGCCCGGGGGGCGCGCTGGTCGTCCCGGTAGGTCAGGACGGTCAGTAGCCGGGCCGGCCGGCGGGCCCCGGCCAGGCTGCGCAGCAGCAGCAGGCTGCCCTCGTCGGCGCCGTGGAGGTCGTCGACCAGCAACAGCAGCGGACTGGTGACGGCGATCGCCTCCAGGAGCCCGGTGAGCGCCTCCAGCAGCAGGTAGGGGTCGGCGGCCGGGCCGATGGCGGACGGGGCCGGGAGGGCGGGCAGGCGCCAGGCCAGCTCCGGCCAGAACCGGACCAGCTCGGCCGCCCTCGGCCCGAGCAGGCTCCGGAGCCGCTCGGAGGGGTAGCTGGCCAGGTGCCGTCCCACCGCCTCCCGCAGCGGCAGGTAGGGGACGCCGAGGTGCTGGTCGCAGCGTCCCGCCAGGACGACCGACCCGTCCCGCTCGGCCTGGGAGGCCAGCTCGGTGGCCAGCCGGGTCTTGCCGATGCCGGCCTCGCCGGCCACCAGCATGACCCGGCGCCGCCCGGCCCGGGTGTCGGCCCAGGCCGCCTGGAGCCGGCGCAGCTCCGTGCTCCGGCCGACGAACGCGCCGGGACCGGGGGCGGGGGGCGGAACGGCGGCCGGCACGGCGAGCGGGGCCATGGTGCCGTCGGCCGGCTCGGCGTGGAGCAGCTCCAGGTAGGCCGCCTCGAGCTCGGGGGACGGCCCGACCCCCAGCTCCTCGGCCAGCATCCGCCGGTAGCGGTCGTAGGCGCGCAGCGCCTCCCCCCGGTCGCCGGCGGCGGCGTGGGCGGCCAGCAGCCGCCGGTGGGCCGAGTCGCGGAACGGCTCGAGGGCGACCAGGTCGGCGGCCGGGGCGACGGCCATGGCGGCCTGCCCGGCGGCCAGGTGGGCGTCCACCAGCAACTCCAGGCAGCTGAGCAGGAGCTGGTGGAGGGCACCGCGCCGGTCCTCGACCCAGGCGCCGTCGTGGCCGGGCAGCAGCGGCCGGGCGGCGACCGCCCGGGCCCGTCCGGCCGCGGCCAGCGCCCGCTGCGGCTGGCCGGCGCCCAGCGCCCGCCGGGCCGTGTCGGCCTCGCCGATGGCCAGCTCGACGTCGACCGCCGTGTCGCTGGGCAGGGTCAGCCGGTAGCAGCCGGAGGAGCTGGTCAGGGCATCGGCCGCCGGCAGGCCGAGCAGGTCCAGGAAGCCTCTGACCTTGCTGACCACCCCGCGGAGGGCCGGCCGCCAGGTGGGCGGGAGGGCCCCGCCCCACACCACCTCGGCCAGCTCCTCGGTCGGCACCGGCCGGTTGCGTTCGGCCACCAGATAGGCGAAGACCACGGCTGCCTGCCGTCCTGGCAGGTCCGTCGCGTCGGCCTTGTCGCCGTCGGCCTTGGCCGCCAGTTGGCCGGTGAGGGTGATCTCCAGTGACATGAGCTTGCGCCGTCGTTGCGCTTGCCTTGCGGTCTCCCGCCTACAGTTTCCCGGGCTGTCAATAGCAAGGCGAGTGGGGGGTTCGGGCGAGCCGGGAGCTGCTCACGGACGCAACGGACGCGGACGACACGCCAGCGCCGCTCGCCACCAGTCTGATGGTGCCCGTGCCGCGCTGGCAGCCGGTGGCCCGGCAGCGGTTGCTGGGGCTGCTGGACGAGGGCGCCAAGGGGCCGCTGACCCTGCTGGCCGCGCCCGCCGGCTACGGCAAGACCCTGCTGCTGACCTCGTGGGCGACGGGGGCTGGGCCGCCGGGCCCGGTGGCCTGGGTGCGGATCGGCCCGGGCGACCAGCACCCGCCGCGGTTCTGGTCCCAGGTGCTGGCCGCGCTGCGCGGGTCCGGTGCCGTGGCCCCGGACGGGCTGCTGGCCGGCCTCGAACCGCTGGCCGAGGTCGGCGACGGCTTCCTTCGCGCCCTGGTGGGTGGCCTGCTGGAGCTCGACCGGCCGGTGGTGCTGATCCTGGACGACCTCCATGAGGCGGCCGGCCCGGAGGTGACGGGCCAGCTCAGATTCCTGCTCCGGCACACCCCCTCCCAGCTCCGCCTGGTCGTGGCCAGCCGCGCCGACCCGCCGCTGGCCCTGCACCGGCTGCGGGTGGCCGGCCAGCTCACCGAGGTCCGGGAGGCCGACCTGGCCTTCTCGCTCGAGGAGACGGCCGTGCTGCTGG
>JASLIH010000470.1 GCA_030152105.1 Actinomycetes bacterium | reverse complement strand
CCCGACCTTCGACTACGAGGCCCTGGTCAACTTCCAGAAGGCGCCGTCCACCCAGCGGTGGCTGTTCCTGGCCTTCTTCGCCGCCTTCGCCGTCAAGACCCCGCTGTGGCCGTTCCACACCTGGCTGCCCGACGCCTACACCGAGGCCCCCACCACCACCACCGTGCTGCTGGCCGGGGTCATGTCCAAGCTCGGCGTCTACGGCTTCCTGCGCTTCGCCCTGCCGCTGTTCCCCGACGGCGCCCACTGGGCCCAGCCGGTGCTGCTCACCCTGGCCGTGGTCGGGATCCTCTACTGCGCCCTGGTCGCGACCGTGCAGCGCGACTTCAAGACCCTGGTCGCCTACTCCTCGGTCTCCCATCTGGGCTTCATCGTGCTGGGCATCTTCGCCTTCAACATCCAGGGGCTCCAGGGCGGGGTGTTCTACATGGTCGCCCACGGGCTGGTCATCGGCGGCCTGTTCTTCATCACGGGCATGCTCGAGGAGCGCCGCGGCACCCGCCGGATCGAGGACTTCGGCGGCCTCCAGCAGGTGGTGCCCCGCATGGCCGCGGTCATGCTGGTGATCACCCTCGGGCCGGTCGCCCTGCCCGGGCTGGTCGGGTTCGTGGGCGAGTTCCTCACCCTGCTCGGGGCCTTCCTCGAGAACCGCGTGTACGCCGTGCTGGCCACCGGCGGGGTGATCCTCGGCGCCGTCTACCTGCTCTGGGCCTACCAGCGGATGTGGCACGGGCGGCTGGAGCGGGACGAGAACCGCGCCCTGGGCGACCTGACCGGCCGGGAATGGGCGATCCTTGCTCCGCTGGTCGCCGCCATCATCGTCCTCGGCCTGTTCCCCCGGCCGGTGCTGGAGCGGGTCGAGCCCTCGGCCCGGCGCGTCGTCGAGCAGACCCAGGCCCTGAGTCCCTGACCCCGGAGGAGCCACGTGCACCCGCTGGCCCAAGTCAACACCCAGCCTCTGCCCCTGCCAGAGGTCGACTGGCGCGCCATCGCCCCGGAGCTGGCCCTTGCCGTCGCCGGGGTGGTCCTGCTGCTGGTGGTGGCCTTCTGGCCGCGGACCGGGCGGGGTGTGCTGGCCGGCCTGACCCTGGCCGGCCTGGCCGCCGCGGCCGCGCTGACCGTCTGGAACTGGGACCTGGAGCGGGTCGCCTTCGAGGGCGCGGTGTCGCTGGACGGCATCACCCGCTACGCCACGGCGATCCTGCTGGCCGTCGGCGTGCTGGCCACCCTGATGATCGCCCAGGGCGACACCCGCGAGGACGAGGCCGACGACAGCCCGCCCGAGGTGTTCCCGCTGCTGCTGTTCGCCCTGCTCGGGATGGTGCTCCTGGCCGCCGCCTCCGACCTGCTGGTGGTGTTCATCGCCCTGGAGATCCTCTCGCTCAGCCTGTACGTGCTGGCCGGCCAGACCCGGCGCCAGGCCGCCCAGGAGGCGGCCATGAAGTACTTCCTACTGGGGGCGTTCTCCTCGGCGTTCCTGCTGTACGGCATCGCGCTCTGCTACGGGGCCACCGGCAGCACCAACCTGCTCGAGATCGCCAGGGCGACCGGCGACCCGACCCGCGACGGCACCCTGCTGCTGGCCGGGGTCGGCCTGCTGGCGGTCGGGTTCCTGTTCAAGGTGTCGGCGGTGCCGTTCCACATGTGGACCCCGGACGTCTACCAGGGCACCCCGACCCCGGTGGCCGCGTTCATGGCCGCCGCGACCAAGGTGGCCGCGTTCGCCGTGTTCCTGCGGGTGTTCGCCGGGGCGCTGGGCGGCCTGGTGGTGTCGTGGCGGCCGGTGATCGCGGCCGTGGCCGTGCTGACCATGCTGGTCGGGGCGGCCCTGGCCGTGGTCCAGAGCGACCTCAAGCGGATGCTCGCCTACTCCTCGATCAGCCACGCCGGCTACCTGCTGGTCGGGCTGGCGGCGGCCGCCACCGTGCCCGCCGGCGTGTCGGCGTCCATGTTCTACCTGCTGGTCTACGCCTTCATGGTGATGGGGGCGTTCATGGTCGTGCAGTACGTGTCGAGGCTCGGCCCGCCCGATGACGACGCCATCCGCGAGCGGTCGTCGCTGGAGGACTACCGCGGGCTGGCCAGGCGCCACCCGTGGGCGGCCGGGCTGCTGGCCGTGTTCATGCTCGCCCTCACCGGCATCCCCCCGCTGTCGGGGTTCTGGGCCAAGTACTACGTGTTCCTGGCCGGCATCCAGGCCGGGCTCACCTGGCTGGTGGTGGTGGCCGTGCTCAGCTCGGTCATCTCGGCCTTCTTCTACCTGCGGGTGCTGGTCGTGGCCTACCTCCAGGACCCGGTGGACGGCGCCGAGACCGAGGCGGCCACCGGCCGGGCCCCCGCCCTTGGGATCGCCCTCGGCCTGGCCGGCCTGCTCACGGTGGCCATCGGCCTGGCCCCCGAGGCGCTGATCGCGGCGGCCAGGTCGGCCGAGAGGATCCTGGGGTAGGCGTGCGCGCGGCCAAGCCCGAGACCACCGACCTCGCCGGGATCCAGGCGAACGTCAAGGCCGGGCTGGGCCGGGTCGAGGAGGCGCTGGCCGAGGCGGTGGCCACCGCCGACCCGTTCGTCCAGGAGGCGGCCGGCTACCTGGTCACCGCGGGCGGCAAGCGCCTGCGCCCGACCCTGGCCCTGATCTCCGGCCACACCGGCGACCCGGACGAGCCGCGCCTGGTCGGGGCGGCCGTGGCGCTGGAGCTCACCCACCTGTCCAGCCTCTACCACGACGACGTGATGGACGAGGCCGAGCTGCGCCGGGGCGAGCGCTCGGCCAACGCCCGCTTCGACAACAAGGTGGCCGTGCTCACCGGCGACTACCTGTTCGCCAGGGCCTCGGAGGTCACGGCCAGCCTCGGCAGCGAGGCGACCCGGGTCCTGGCCAGGGCGATCGCCCGCCTCACCCAGGGCCAGATCCGCGAGGTCCGCGGCCCCGGTCCCGGCGACGACCCGGTCGAGCACTACCTGGCCGTGCTCGCCGACAAGACCGGCGCCCTGATCGCGGCATCCTGCCGGCTCGGCGGCTACCTGGCCGGGGCCGACTCGGCGGTCGTGGGCGCGCTGACCGAGTTCGGCGAGCGGGTCGGCCGGGCCTTCCAGCTCGGCGACGACCTGCTCGACATCACCGCCGACGCCCGCGTGGCCGGCAAGGTCCCCGGCGGCGACCTGCGGGCCGGGGTCCGCACCCTGCCCGTCCTGTACCTGCTGCGCGAGGGCGGTCCCGACGCCGACCGGCTCACCGCCATCCTCGACGGCGACGCCGACAACGGCGCCATCAGCGACGCCCTCGACCTGCTCCGCCACTCACCCGCCCTCACCGAGGCCCGCCACACCGCCCAGGCCGAGGTCGACGCCGCCCGAGCCGCCCTCACCGGCGTCCCCACCGGCCCCGTCCGCACCGCCCTCCAGGCGGTCGCCGACCAGGTCCTGGACCGCCAGGTCTAGGGACCGAGCCGCCGGCGTTAGCGGGCGGCGGCGCCGGCGCCGCGAACCGCGCCTTCCGAAAGGCGCTGGGCGAACCAGATGGGGATGACCGAGATCAGGACCAGGAGGACCGCGACCACGTTGACGATGGGGGCCTGGTTGGGGCGGGTGAGGTTGGTGAAGATCCAGAGGGGGAGGGTCTGGTCGCCGGCTCCGGCGGTGAAGGTGGTGACGATGATCTCGTCGAAGGAGAGGGCGAAGGCGAGGAGGGCGCCGGCCAGCAGGGCCGAGCGCAGGGTGGGGAAGGTGACCAGGCGGAAGGTCTGGATGCCGTCGGCGCCCAGGTCCATGGACGCCTCCTCCAGTGAGCGGGTCATCCGGCGCAGGCGGGCCAGGGTGTTGTTGAACACCACCACGATGCAGAAGGTGGCGTGGCCGACCACGATCGTCCACAGCGACAGCGGGACCCCGAGGAACCGGAAGGCGGACTGGAGGGCGATCCCGGTGACGATCCCGGGGAGGGCGATCGGGAGGACCACCAGCAGTGACAGGGTCTCGCGGCCGAAGAAGCGGTGGCGCTGGACGGCGAACGACAGCAAGGTGCCGAGCACCAGGGCGGCCAGGGTCGCGCCGACGGCGGCCTTCACCGAGGTCAACAGGGCGGCCCGTGCTCCGGCATTGTCCCAGGCCCTGCCCCACCATTCGGTGGTGAACCCCTCCGGGGGCCAGACGGCCACCCGGGCCGGGTTGAAGGAGTTGATCACCACCACCAGCAGTGGCACGTAGACAAAGGCGAGGACCACGGCGGTGACCACCCGGAGGGTGGTCCTGGCGGCCCGGGACAGGTGCATCAGAGGCGCTCCAGCGCCCCGGCGCGGCGGGCGGCCAGCAGGTAGACGACCATGATGACCACCGGCACGCAGGCCAGGGCGGCCGCGAAGGGCAGGTTGTTGGCCGCGCCGACGTTGGCGTAGATGACGTTGCCGATCATCTGGGTCTTGCCGCCGACGATGTTGACGGCCACGAAGTCGCCGAGGGTCAGCGAGAAGGTGAAGATCGACCCCGCCACCACCGCCGGCAGGGCCAGGGGCAGGACCACCGAGCGGAACGTCCGCAGGGCGTGGGCGCCCAGGTCCGACGACGCCTCCAGCAGCGAGTCGGGCAGCCGGTCGAGCCCGGCGAAGATGGGCAGGACCATGTACGGCAGCCACAGGTAGGACAGCACCAGCCAGACCGCGGTCAGCCCGAACCCCGGGCCGTGCAGTCCCAGCGGCTCAAGGGCCCAGTCCAGCACCCCGCCGCTGCCGACCATGACGCGCCAGGCGTACGCCTTGACCAGGTAACTGGCCCATAGCGGGGTGAGCACGGCGGCCAGCAGCAGCGGCCGCCAGCGCCGCCGGGCCACCTTGGCCATGAAGAACGCCACCGGGAACCCCAGCACCACGTCGACGACGGTGACGGCGGCGGCCAGGCCCACGGTCCGCAGGGTGATGGCCCGGTAGACCTCGCCCCGGAGCAGGGCGGTGAAGTTGTCGGTGGTCGGCTGGCGGACGATCGTCCCGGTGAAGCTGTCGGTGCTCCAGAACGCGGAGGCGAGCAGCACCGCCAGCGAGCCCAGGTAGGCGACCACCAGCCAGCCGACCGGCGCCGAGAGCAGCAGGGCGAGCTTCAGCCGGGGACGGCGCCACAGCGCCCGCGTCAGCGGCCGGAGCGCGCCCTGCGCGCTCACCGGCCTAGCCCTTGATCTCCGTCCACGCCGTGGTCCACTCCGAGTAGTCCTTGCAGACCGAGCCCCGGTCGTCGCCGCACTGCTTGATCGGGGTGGTCCAGTAGGCGACCTTGTCGAAGTAGCTCTCGTCCTCGGCGTGGTAGGTGGTGCAGAACTGCTTGTCGGAGGTCTCCTGGCAGGACTTGCGGTTGGCCGGGGCCTCGCCGAACCACTCGGCCACCTGGGCGTTGGCCTTGGGGGAGATGATGTGGTTCATCCACATGTAGGCGCAGTTGGGGTTGGCGGCCTTGGAGGACACCATCCAGGTGTCGGACCAGCCGGTGCTGCCCTCCTTGGGCAGGGTCGAGTCCACCGGGGCCTTGTCGGCCTCGGCCAGGTTGACGATGTACTGCCAGCTGGTCCCGAGCACGGTGGAACCGCTCTTGATCGCCTGCGCCGCCTTGGAGTAGTCGCCCCAGTACTCGCCGACCAGGGTGGCCTGCTGCTTGAGCAGGTCGACCGAGGCCTGGAACTGCTTGTCGTCGAGCTCGTAGGGGTTGGTGATGCCGAGCTCGGGCTTGGCCGACTTGAGGTAGAGGGCGGCGTCGGCGATGTAGATGGGCGAGTCGTAGGCGGTGACCTTGCCCTTGTAGGGCGAGCTGGGGTCGAACACCACGCCCCAGGAGTCGGGGGCCGGCTTGACCACGTCGGTGCGCCACATGAGCAGGTTGGCCCCGCGGCCGTGGGGGATGCCGTAGGCCTGGCCGTTGACCGAGTTCCACGGCTTCAGCTTGAGCCCGTCGAACACGTCGGCGTAGTTCTTCACCAGGTCGGTGTTGACCGGGGCGACATCGCCACCAGCGATCAGTCGCAAGGAGGCGTCTCCCGAGGCCGACACGGCGTCGTACTGGCCCGACTTCATCAGCTGGACCATCTCGTCGGAGGTGGCGGCCACCTTGGAGTTGACCTGGCAGCCGGTCTCCTTCTCGAACGGCGTCACCCAGTCGACCGACTTGTCGGTCGAGCCGTCCTCGACGTAGCCGGCCCAGGCGACCAGGTTGACCTTGCCCTCGCCGGCGCCCAGCGACTGGAGCATCGGCACCTCGGGCGGGGTGAAGCCCTGGGGGGCGGCGGTGCCGGAGGAGCTGGGCTCGTCGGAGCCGCACCCGGCCGCCACCACCAAGGCCAGGGCCACCGCCAGCGGGAGCAGGCGGGCTCGGGTTCTCGGTCGCATGGTCACCCTCCTGTAGGAGCCGGCACCGGGGCCGGGAAGAGACGGAAGTTGTGCTCGGGACGCCAGACCAGCGTGACCTTGCTGCCGGCGAGAGCGGCCACCTCGGCCGAGGTGGTGGACAGGTTCTGCTGGAGCACGACCAGCTCGCCGCCGACGTCCAGCCGGACGGTCAGGCGGGTCACCGGCCCGGCGTAGGCGACGTCGCGGACGGTCCCGTCGGCGTGGCAGTGGCCCGGCGGCGTCTCGGCGCCGGGCTCCAGCACGTGGATCTTCTCCGGCCGCACGGTGAAGGTGCCCGGCTCGCCGACCAGCTCGGCCGCGGCCGGGCCGGCGAGCACGTTGGAGGTGCCGATGAACCCGGCCACGAACGGGGTCCCCGGCCGCTCGTACACCTCGGCCGGGGCGCCGACCTGCTCGATGCGGCCGTCGCGGAGGACGGCGATGCGGTCGCTCATGGTCAGGGCCTCCTCCTGGTCGTGGGTCACGACCACGAAGGTGATCCCGACCTCGGCCTGGATGGCCTTCAGCTCCACCTGCATCTCCTGGCGCAGCTGGCGGTCCAGCGCCCCGAGGGGCTCGTCCAGCAGCAGCACCCGGGGCCGGTTGACCAGGGCGCGGGCCAGCGCGACCCGCTGGCGCTGGCCACCGGACAGCTCCGACGGCCGGCGGTCGCCGAACCGCTCGAGGCGGACCTGGGCCAGGGCGGCCGCGACCCGCTCGCGGCGCTCGGCCCGCGGGACCCTGCGGACCCGCAGGCCGTAGCCGACGTTGTCGGCCACGTCCATGTGCGGGAACAGGGCGTAGTCCTGGAAGACGGTGTTGACGTCGCGCTCGAACGGGGGCCTGCCGGTGACGTCGACCCCGCCCAGGTGGATGGTGCCGTCGGTGGGCAGCTCGAAGCCGGCGATCATCCGCAGGGTGGTGGTCTTGCCCGACCCCGAGGGGCCGAGCAGGGTCAGCAGCTCGCCCTCGCGGATGTCCAGGTCGATCCCGTCAACGGCCGTGGCTTGCCCGTACCGCTTGGTCAGCCCGCGGAGCCGGACAGCGATCTCGTTGCTCGGGTCGCTCATCAGGTGAACCGTACAACCCCGCAAGCGGACCAGGCTAGGAAGGCACCGCCACCTGGAACATGGCCCGGAGGGTCACCCCGGTGCCGGGGTGGGTGTCGAGCTGGAAGCGGCCGCCGGCC
>JASLIH010000447.1 GCA_030152105.1 Actinomycetes bacterium | reverse complement strand
GTCGCCTCGCCGCCGTCGAACGGCTGCTGGAGCCAGCGGCCGACCTCGTCGCCCTTGGAGTCCTCGAACCAGACGACACGTTCGCCGTCGGGGGTGAGCCCGGCGGCGACAACCCCCGTCGGGTGGTCCGACACCTGCCGGTGGCGGTCTGCGGCCCGGTCCCAGGCGTGGGCCTGCCAGGAGCCGGAGAGGTTGGAGACGTAGACAAGGCGGTCCGGGTCGTCAGGTGCCCACCTCGGGAGGGTCAGCGAGGGGGCGCGGTAGCGCTGCTTCCAGCGAGGCTCGCTCATGAAAGCATCCTACTTATGCCGCCTGGACAGAGCATCCTGATCACCGGGGCCACCTCGGGCATCGGCCGGGACGCGGCCCTGCGCCTGGCCCGGGCCGGGCACCTGGTCCTGGCCGGCGGCCGCCGCCCCGACGCCCTGGCCGCCCTGGCCCGCGAGGCCCGGGGCCGGGCCCGCGGCCGGCTGGAACCGGTGACACTCGACGTGACCGACCCGGCCTCGGTCGAGGCCGCCCGGGCGCTGGCCGAGCGCCGCACCGGCGGGCGTGGCCTGGACGTGCTGGTCAACAACGCCGGCTACGCCCTCCCGGGCCCGCTGGAGGCGCTGGCCGAGCGCGACCTGCGTCAGCTGTTCGACACCAACGTGTTCGGGCTCCTGGCGGTGACCAGAGCGTTCGTCCCGGCGATGCGCGAGCGCGGCCAGGGCCGGGTGGTCAACGTGGGCAGCATCATGGGCCGGGTCGCCATGCCCCTCCTGGGCGCCTACAACGCCACCAAGCACGCCGTCGCCGCCATGACCGACACCCTGCGGATGGAGCTGGCCCCCTTCGGCATCACCGTGATCCTGGTCGAGCCCGGCGCGGTGCGGACGGGCTTCGCGGCCCAGGCCCTGGCCGGCCTGGCCCCCTACCGCGACCCGGCCTCCCCGTACGCCACCGCCCTCGCCGGCACCGACGCCGCCTGGTCCCGCGTCTACCACCTCGCGCCCGGCCCCGCCTCGGCGGGTCGGGCGATCGTTCGCGCCGCCACCTCAGCCCGCCCGGCCGCACGGTACGTGGTCCCCGCCCGCAACCGCCTGGTCGTGGCCGCCCTGGTCGCGCTCCCGACCTCCGCCGCCGACGCCACCAAGCGCCGCATCATGGGCCTGCCGCCACTGCGGGGTCGCGCGGATGGGACAGGTCGGCCTTCACCCCCCGGCCCCCGATAGCCGGCCTTCAGCCCCCGGCGCCGACGCCGGGCCCCCCGGAGGGGGAGAGTAGCCCACCGCTAGTTGGGGCGCCCGAGGTTGTCCACACCCCCGTTCAGGTGTCGAGGGGTGGCACCGACCCCGACTGGCTCTGCCTGGAGGTCACCGAGCGGGCCCTGGCCGCCAACCCGGCCTCGGCCGCCACCACCCTCAAGCGCCTGTCCGCGCTCGGCGTCCACGTCTCGGTGGACGACTTCGGCACCGGCTACTCGTCCCTGGCCTCGCTCCAGTACCTGCCGCTGTCGTCGCTCAAGATCGACCGCTCGTTCGTGGCCCGCCTCGACCTCGACCCCTCCGACGACGCGATGGTCGCGGCCGTCATCGGCCTCGGCCACACCCTCGGCCTGACCGTCATCGCCGAGGGCGTCGAGACCCCCCGCCAGCTGGCCAAGCTCGACCAGCTCGGCTGCGACTACGCCCAGGGCCACCTGTTCGCCCGCCCCGAGACCGCCGCCCGGGTCGGCGAGCTCCTGGGTCACGACCGCCGCTGGCAGTAGGGCACCTGGCCACCTGATAGCGTCACGTCGCGTGACCCGCAATGTCGATGAGCTGGAGGCCTCCCCCCTCTGGGCCCCGGCCGAGCTGTTCGCGCTGACCGGCCTCGTCATCGCCCAGCCGGTGCTGGACGTCACCGGCCGAAGCCCCGACATGTTCCTGTTCCGCCGGGCCGACCGGCTCGACATCCTGCTCCTGGTTGCCGCCGTGACGGTGCTGCCGGCCCTGACCATCTCGGTCGTCGAGGCGCTGGCCGGGCTCATCAGCGGGACGCTCAGGCGCCACCTGCACCTCGCCGCCATCACCGGCCTGTTCATGCTGCTGGCGGTCGAGGTGGTCAAGGCCACGACCGGCCTGCGCGGCCCGCGGCTGGCCGCGGTCGCCTCGGCCGCCGGTCTGGTCGGGGGCGTGCTGTACGCCGGCCTGCCCTGGCCGCGGCTGTGGCTACGGTTCCTGACCCCGGCCCCGCTGGCCTTCGCGCTGCTGTTCCTCCTGGTCTCTCCGACCTCGGCGCTGGTCCTGCCGGCGCGGGCGCCGGCGGCCCCCGACCCGCCGGCGGCGGCCGCCGGCGACCGGCCGCCGGTGGTGATGCTCCTGTTCGACGAGTTCCCGCTCAGCTCCCTGCTCGACGCCAAGGGTCGCATCGACCGGCGGGTCTACCCCAGCTTCGCCGCCCTCGCCGACCAGTCGACCTGGTACCGCAACGCCACCGGCGTGGCCGGGTTCACGCCGTGGGCGCTTCCGGCGATGCTGACCGGCAGGTACCCGGACGGCGCCCGGGCCCCGTCCTACACCGAGTACCCCGACAACCTGTTCACCCTCTTCGGCCGGCAGTACGACGTGACCGCCTACGAGACCATCAGCCAGCTCTGCCCGCCCCGCCACTGCACGCCGGCCGCCGGCTACCCCCAGCAGTCCGGGCTGCGGGGAGTGGCCGGGGACTCGGCACGGGTCCTGAAGCAGATCCTCCAGCCGTACGACGCCGCCTTCGACCCGGCCCTGTTCGTCGACCAGGCCCGGCCACAAGCGGAGCTGGAGCCGCGGTCCAAGGAGACCGCGGCCGGGGACTTCCGCTTCAAGCAGGCCGGGCGCAACCAGCTCGCGCGCTTCGACGACTTCCTGCACGGGCTCAGGTCCAGCGACCGGCCGGGCCTGCATTTCCTGCACCTGCTGCTGCCCCACCAGCCGTGGCGGTACCTGCCGTCCGGCAACCAGTACAACTACAAGACCTTCGGGGGCGCCTTCCGAAGCGACCGGCTGCCGGCTCCGGTGGTCGAGCGGGCCCATCAGCAGCACCTCCTCCAGGTGGCCTACACCGATCGGCTGGTCGGCCAGGTCATCGACAAGCTCAAGGCCGAGGGCATGTGGGACCGGTCGCTGGTCGTCATGGGGGCCGACCATGGCGAGGGCTGGACTTCCGGTGAGCCCAGTCGCGCCCTCGGCCAGCGCAACGCCCCCGACCTGATGTGGGTGCCCCAGTTCATCAAGGCCCCGGGCCAGGACGACGGCCTCGTCGACGACCGCAACTGGGAGCAGGTCGACCTGCTCCCGACCGTGGCCGACCTGGCCGGCATCACGGTGCCGTGGACGACGGACGGCGCCTCCCAGACCGGCAAGCCGACTCGCACCCGGACCGAGAAGTGGTGGTACGACATCCCCGGCCGTCGCGAGGTCCGAGACGGCCCCAGCAACTGGGCCCAGGTCCTTGAGGGCACCACCGACACCCTCGTCCGGGGCTCGGAGGGCGTGCGCGGTCTGTACCGGTTCGGCACCTCGGCCGACCTGGTCTACCGCGCCCCAGCCTCGGTCGGCCTGATCGGCGGCACCCCGGCCACCGCCGAGCTGGACGACCGCCGGTCATTCCGGGAGGTACGCCCCGGGTCGGGAACGGTTCCGGCCCTGGTCTCTGGTCGGCTCACGTCCCCCCCGCGGCCCGGCGCCACCGTGCTGGTCGCCGTCAACGGCAGGATCGGCGGCGCGTCCGAGCCCTTCCCCGAACGCCCCGGCGAGCCAGCGGTCAGGTTCGCCGTGCTCACCCCGGACTTCCTGTGGAAGCCCGGAGACGGCCACCGCCAGCTCCGGCTCTACCTCCTCGACCGGAGCGACGGCGTGCCGCACCTCCAGCCGGTCAGCGTGCCGGTCGAGTAGCGGCGGCCACCCGAAACTGGAACCTCCCGGCCCCGGGTGGTGTATGGATTGGCGAGACCGAGTCCGTGGAGGGCCGACCACTGGACGAACAGGAGCTCGTCGAGCAGGCACGAGGGGGTGACGCGCGTGCCTACGAGGTGCTGGTCCGGCGGTACCAGGACCTCGCCTTCAGGACGGCGTGCGTGATCGCCGGGGGGTCGGCCGACGCCGAGGACGCCGCCCAGGAGGGGTTCGTGAAGGCCTGGTACGCGCTGCCGCGGTTCCGGGCTGGGTCGCCGTTCCGGCCGTGGCTGCTGGCGATCGTGGCCAACGAGGCCCGCAACCGTCGCCGCAGCGGACGGCGCCAGGACGACCTCGCGCTGCGGGTCGCCGAGGACCGCCCCTCGGGGGACGCGGCCCCGTCCCCCGAGGCGGCGGCGCTGGCCACCGAGCAGCGGCTGCTGCTGCTGGCCGCCATGGGGCGGCTGGGCGAGAACGACCGCCAGGTGATCGCCTGCCGGTATTTCCTCGAGCTGTCCGAGGCCGAGATGGCCGCCGCCCTCGGCTGCCGGCCGGGAACGGTGAAGTCGCGCCTGTCGCGGGCGCTGGACCGGCTGCGGGCCGTGCTGGCCGAGCAGGGCGCGGCGGCGGCCCCGACCACGCTGCCGGGAGGTGACCGATGAGCCGGCGCGAGCTCGACCTGGACCGGGCGCTGGCCGACCTGGCCGCCTCCCTGGAGTTCCCGCCCACACCCGACCTGGCCACCGCCGTCACTGCCAGGCTGGACCAGCTCCCGGTGGCCGCCCGGCCGGCTCCGGCGGCCCGGGGCCGGCGATGGCTGGGCGGCCTGACCGGCTGGCGGCGGCTGGCCGTCGCCGGGCTGGCCGTGGTCCTGCTGGCCGTGGCCGTGCTGGCCGCCTCGCCGGGGACCAGGGAGGCGGTGGCCCGGCGGCTGGGGCTGCACGGGATCGGGGTCGAGCTCGGCGGGAACCCGCCGCCGACCGTCACCACCGCCCCGGGTGAGCGCCTCGACCTGGGGCTCGGGGAGCGGGTCAGCCTCGCGGAGGCCCGGCGCCGGGTCGACTTCCCGGTCCTGGTGCCACAGACCGGCGGGCTCGAGCGGCCGGATGCCGTGTTCGTCTCCGAGGCCGTGCCTCCCGGCGGCCGGGTCGACCTCGTCTGGCGCGCCCGGCCGGGCCTGCCCGCCTCGGGCTTCACCGACGCCGGGCTGCTGATCACCGAGTTCCAGGGCCAGACGACCCCGGAGTTCATCAAGAAGGTCGCCGTGGCCGGCCAGGTCGAGTTCGTCGAGGTCGACGGCGAGCCCGCCTACTGGTTCAGCGGCGAGCCGCACTTCTTCACCTACCTGGACCGCGCCGGGAGGTTCCGGGAGGAGCAGACCCGCCTGGCCGGCAACACCCTGATCTGGCAACGGGGCGAGCTGACCCTGCGCCTGGAGGGCGAGCTCTCCAAGGAGGAGGCACTCCGCATCGCCGAGTCGATGCACTGATCGCCGGGTTCCGCCGGCGGCCGGCCCAGGTTCTGAGCTAGTCCAGACCCAGGTCGAGGACGGGACGGAACCCGGCCGACCAGGTGCGGGCGGCCGAGGCGGCGACCTCGAGGACGGTGAGCTGGTCGTCGACCCGGGAGGGGTTGGTGGAGCCGGGGGTGGCCTTGGCGGCCAGGCTGCCCTCGACGGCCAGCACTGACAGGTCGGCGGCGGCGAGGGCGGGGTGGATGGACGCCAGGACGTCGGGGTCCAGCTCGGCCAG
>JASLIH010000397.1 GCA_030152105.1 Actinomycetes bacterium | reverse complement strand
CGTCTGGATCAACACCCACATCCCCCTGGTCGCCGAGATGCCCCACGGCGGCTTCAAGCACTCCGGCTACGGCAAGGACCTGTCGCTGTACGGGTTCGAGGACTACACCCGCATCAAGCACGTCATGTCGAACATCGAGGGCTAGGCCGCCGCGTCCAGCCGGACCTCGCGGGGCTCGGCGTCGGGGGCGAGGAAGGCGAGCAGGCGTTCGCCTTCCTCGGCCACCTCGGCCTCGTCCTGGGCGGGCAGGCGGTCGAACAGCCGGACCGTGAGGGTGGCAGCCCTGCCGTCGCGGGCCAGGCGCCAGGCGCCGGCGCCGAAGCCGTCGACCAGGATGGCCGACCAGTGGAGGTCGTCGGCGGGCCAGCGGGCGGCGGCGTCGCCGGAGATGTGGGAACGGTCGGCGTGGGAGAGGCCCACGTTGTCGAACTGGGGGAGGAACCGGACCGGGGCCGGGGTGCCGGGGTCGGGGCGGGGGGCGTCGGGGAGGTCGAACAGCTCCTTGCCGGCCTCGTTGCGGAAGCTGCGGAGGCTGGGGCGGAGCCGGTCGGTGACCTCGCGCAGGCGGGTCAGGCCGGACCAGGCCTGGACGTCCATGGTGCTGGCCGGGCCGAAGGCGGCCAGGTAGCGCAGGACGACCCGGTCGATCGAGGGGGCCTGCTCGACCGGGCGGCCGAGCCACCGCTCGGTGGTGGCCCAGGTCGGCAGGCCCTTCTGGCCCCAGACGCCGCGGGGCGGGATCTGGACCACCGGGACCAGGTGGTGGACGGCGTAGGCCAGCGAGGTCGGGTCCCAGTCGGGCCAGCGCTCGGCCATGAAGGCGCGGAGCTGGGCGTTGGTCCTGGGCTGCTCGTCGAGCAGGGCCCGCCCGGCGGCGAGCACGGCGTCGACGTCGACGCCCTTGACCTGTCGGCCGAATGGGCTGCCGGTCCAGAAGTTCCGCTCCCGCACCGGGTGCAGCAGCGGCGCCAGGGTGAGGCAGTCACGGGCGCTGACCAGGTGAATGGTGGTCCGCATGAGCGGGCTGCGGACCACCTGCCGGTCGGTGACCAGGCCGCCGAGCTCGCCCGGGTCGAAGTCCTCCAGGCGGGTCCAGAGGCCGACATAGGGGTCGCGAGGCTCCTGGGCCTGCATGCCCACCAGGTGCTCGACCACCTCGGCCGCCGGCCGACGGACCCGCCGCAGCAGGAGCTGGCGCTCGAGCAGCGCCCGGTTGAGGGCGCGCCGCCCGAGCAGGGTCGAGGAGGGCTGTCGGTTCACGGCACGGAGCTTACGGAAGAACCACACTCAACGCCGCCAGGATGTCGGCCCCATTCACGCATCTGGCACGCCGTCCCGGGTCCCAAGGGCCCGACCCGGGGCCTCCGCGCCCGACCCGACCCGCCGCTGTCCGGCGCCCGACCCGCTGGTGCGGTCAGGCGCCGCCGGTGACTGCCGTGGTGGCGGCCGTGGTGGGTGCGGTGGTGGGCGAGGCTGTGGTCGGCGGTGCGGTCGTCGGGGGCTGAGTGGTGGGAGGCGCGGTGGTTGGCGGATCCGTCGTCGGCGGGGCGGTAGTGGGAGGAGCCGTCGTCGGCGGGGCGGTGGTTGGCGGAGCTGTCGTGGGTGGGGTGGTGGTGGGCGGACCGGTTGTCGGCGGCGGGTTGGTGCCCGGGGGGTTCGTGGTCGGGGGTGGGTTGGTACCAGGCGGCGGGTTGGTGCCCGGAGGCGCGGGGACCCCGGCGACGCTGGTGGGGCCCGAGGGCGGGCTGGTGTCGGTGGTGGAGATGGGGTTGATGGACTGGATCAGCCCGCCGACCCCGGCGACCACCGGGAAGCCGCCGGTGGGGGTCGGGGGCTGGGACGAGGCGCCCGAGGATCCGGGTGCCGGGGTGCCGCGGTTGCCGCTGCCGCCCGACTTGATCAGCGGGGAGGAGGTCAGCGGGGACTCGTTCTCGGCGGCCCCGGCGACGGCGCCGCCGAAGTTGGTGCACCCAGGTGTACAGGGACTCTGGCCACTGAGGCCGAACACCAGCAGCAGGCCCATGAGGGCGACGACCGTGGCCGCCCAGGCACGGGCCCGCCGCCGCAGCGACGGCCGCCAGTTGATCCGGTAGGAGGCGCCTCGCCTGGCCTTGACCGCCTGCTCGGCGGTGGCGTGGCGCGACCAGGCGGCGATGATCGCCGCCTCGAACGCCCCCAGCTCGGCGGTTGGCGTGACCAGCAGCCTGGACAGCTCGGCCGCCCTGAACGGGCGGTGCAGGAACTGGCGGGCCCCGTCGGGCGGCAGGTCGGGCCGGCGCTCGCCCTTGTCGAGCAGCATGACCAGCGGCCCGTCGTAGCGGTCGCGGACCTGCTTGTAGCTGAGGCGGCGGGCCTGAGGCCGGCTGTCGAGGACGACGGCCGCCACCACGGGCGTCGACCAGTTCGAGAGCTCGGCCGCCGAGCGGAAATGGGCGATGCGGTCGCCGTTGGAGAGCAGCCGTCCAGTGATCGATGCCAGTCCGGGATCCCTCGACAGCAGGACCACACGACGCTCCACGGACACCGTCCCCGTCCCCTGACCGGATTGCAACGAGCGACCCGATAGGGTCAGTCATCACAGTGGACGCGTCATACTTCCATAGTCGCCCGACGAAAGTCTCTACGCCGGTTGCACGAGGAATAGAGCGAACTTAGGGATGATCGGCTGGAACGTCCGGTTCTCTGATGCCGGCCGGGAAGCGCGCGAACCCTTTCCAGGCCAGACCGGTCAGCTCGTCGGCCAGCTCGCCGGCGGCCAGCGGCCGGTGCTCGTCCAGCCACCAGCCGGCCGCGCCCTCGGCCATGCCGACGATGGCCGCCCCCAGGGCCCCGGCCCGCGGGACGGCCAGGCCGGCCTCGGCGGCGATGATCAGCGCCACCCGCCCGGCCACCCAGCGCCGGAACTCGGCCACCTGCTGCTGGAAGTCGGCGTCCAGCCCGAGGGCCTCGGTGAACAGCAGGCGGAAGGTGTCCTCGTTCCGGTCGACGAAGTCGACGTAGGACCCGAACCCGCGCCGCAGCCGCTGCTCGTTGCTCTCGGCCTGGCTGAAGGCGGTCTCCAGCTCCTCGGTGAGCCGGCCCAGCTCGCTGGCCAGCAGGGCCGAGTACAGCGCCCGCTTGGAGGAGAAGTGCTGGTAGAGCACGGGCTTGGTGACGCCGGCGGCCTCGGCGATGGACTCCATGGACGCGCCCCGGTAGCCGTCGCGAGCGAACAGCCGCCGAGCGACCCCCAGTAGCTGGACGCGACGTTCGGCCGCCCGCAGCCGCATGCCGATGGGCACGCTCACGATTCCACCCCCTTGCGCAGACCCGCCCGGTCCCGCATCCTACCGTTCAGTAGGTTACCGAGCGGTAACAGCGGTGCGGAAAGGACCTGCCCATGATCGGCTTCGCGCTCTCCGAAGACCAGGTGGCCGCGCAGAAGTGGGCCCACGAGTTCGCCGAGCGGGAGATCCGGCCGGTCGCGCCCCACTACGACGAGACCGAGGACTTCCCCTGGCCGGTCCTGTCCAAGGCGGCCGACATCGGCCTGTACGGCATGGACTTCTACCGGATGATCGGCGAGGACGAGAGCGGCATCCTCCAGCCGCTGCTGGTCGAGGAGCTCTGCTGGGGCTGCGCCGGCATCTCGCTCGGCATCTTCGGCAGCGGCCTGCCCCTGGCCGCCCTGATGGCCAGCGGCACCTCCGACCAGGTCGCCCGCTGGACCCCCGAGCTGTTCGGCACCCCGGCCGAGCCCAAGGTGGGCGCGTTCGCAGTCACCGAGCCGGGCGCCGGGTCCGACGTCTCCAGTCTCCGCACCCGGGCCGTCCGCGACGGCGACGACTGGGTCCTGAACGGCCAGAAGGTGTTCATCACCAACGGCGGCATCGCCAGCCTCCACGTGGTCGTGGCCACCGTCGACCCGTCCCTCGGCCACCGCGGCCAGGCCAGCTTCGTGATCCCGCCCGGCACGCCCGGCCTGCGCCAGGGCAAGAAGGAGAAGAAGCTCGGCATCCGCGCCTCCCACACCGCCGAGGTGCTGCTCGAGGACTGCCGCATCCCGGCCGACTGCCTGCTCGGCGGCTCCGAGCGTCTCCAGGCCAAGCTGGAGCGGGCCCGCGAGGCCCGCGACGCCAGGGCGACCGCCGGCGCCGGCCCGCGGACGACCTCCCGGGCCCGGGGCAGCTCCGGCGCCCTGGCCACGTTCGAGGCGACCCGCCCGGTCGTCGGCGCCCAGGCCGTCGGCATCGCCAGAGCCGCCTTCGAGTTCGCCCGCGACTACGCCCGCGAGCGGGTCCAGTTCGGCAAGCCGGTCGCCGCCCAGCAGGCCATCGCCTTCAAGCTGGCCGACATGGCCACCGAGATCGACGCCGCCCGGCTGCTCGTCTGGCGCGCCTCCTGGATGGCCCGCAACGGCATGGGCTTCTCCCACGCCGAAGGCTCCATGTCCAAGCTCAAGGCAGGCGAGACCGCCGTCCGGGTCACCGACGAAGCCATCCAGATCCTCGGCGGCTACGGCTTCATCCGCGACTTCCCGGTGGAGAAGTGGCACCGCGATGCGAAGATCTACACGCTCTTCGAGGGCACGTCCGAGATCCAGCGCCTGGTGATCTCCCGCGCGAACGGTGGGATGGCCTGACGCGTGTGAGGAGGCGGGATGGGGCAGGTCGAGCGGTACCCGAACGGGACGTTCTGCTGGGTGGACCTGGGGGCGAACGACGCCGCCGGGGCGAAGCGGTTCTACGGGGGGTTGTTCGGCTGGGAGTTCGACGACCTGCCGACAGGGGCGCAGGGGACCTACTCGACCTGCCGGTTGGGTGGGCGGGCGGTGGCGGGGCTGTACGACCGGGCGGAGCGGCCGGCGTGGGGGTCCTACATCAGCGTCGAGGACGTCGGCCGGGCGACCGAGCGGGCGCGCGAGCTGGGGGCTGAGGTGCTGGTCGAGCCGTTCGACACGCCCGGTGGCGGGCGGGTGGCCACGGTCAGGGACCCGGCGGGGGCGGTCGTGTCGCTGTCGCAGCCAGGGGAGAGCTTCGGAGCCGAGCTGGTCAACCAGGACGGCACCTGGACCTGGAACGAGCTGGTCAGCGCCGACCTGGCCGCGGGCACCGGGTTCTACACGGAGCTGTTCGGGTGGACGGCCGAGGAGGTGCCCGGGCCGTTCCCGCGGACCAGCTTCACCCTCGGGAACCTGCTGATCGGCGGGGGCCACGCCCCGGCGCCGCAGGAGGACCCGACGCCCCGCTGGAGCATCACGTTCTGGGTCCCCGACGCCGACGAGGCCGCGGCCACGGCCGAGAAGCTGGGCGGGACGGTGCTGCTGGGGCCGATGGACATCCCGGTCGGGCGGTTCGCGGTCCTCGCCGACCCCCAGGGGGCGACCTTCAGCGCGGCGGCCGTACCCGGCGGGTCCGTCCGGGGCGTCGACGGGTCCTAGCCGCCGCGGCGGCCGCTAGCGGCGGGCTCCGGCGCCGGCCGGCTGGCGTTCGCCCTCAGGGGTCGGGGCCTGGGCGACCCCGAGGGGCCGGCGGCGCTCGACCAGGCCGAGCAGGAGCATGTGGATCACGAACAGCACCACCGCGCCGATCAGGAACAGGATGCTGGGCAGGTACGGGTTGCCCGGGTCGCGGTAGGCGAAGGTGGTCTTGGGGGCGAAATCGGGCCGCTGCAGGCCCGAGCCGGACGCCGGGGTCTTGGGGGAGATGACGATCGCCGCCACCTCGGTGCCGTTCTGGATCGTGTAGTAGGTCTTGGCGTCCAGGTTGGTGACGTCCAGCTCCCTGCTGGAGTCGGTGACCTTGGCGTTGGTCTCCTCGATGAGGTCCTGGACGGCCGTCTGGCGCGCCGTGTCCAGGTCGGCCTTGAGGGTGGCCTCGGCGCTGCCCTCGGTGACCTCGCCCTCGGGGGCGGGCTGCCAGCCGTTGCCGGCCCCACCCTGGAAGTCCCGCACGCTGTCGTAGGTGCCGGCCGCGGCGTCGTTGATGGTGAAGAACTTGAAGCTCGGCTGGGTGCCCTTGGGACCGGTGAGCGGCGTGGTCCCCGGGATGCCGAACAGCCACACGGCCGAGAGCATGACCAGGAAGCCGAAGAAGGCCGTGGCGGCGATCAGGTAGCCCTTGAGCGCCCCGAAGTTCGAGGCCAGCAGCATGAACACCGACCCCGGCAGGAACACGAAGGCGATGACAACGACGACGAACCCCTTCACGGGCGCGGACGCCTCCTTCGCTGGCTACTCGGCACGCCGACCGGCCCCGGCCTCGAACTTGCGCAGCGGCCGGTCCTTGCCGTCGCTCTGAATGGACAGGATGTAGTTGACCAGGTCGGTGATCTGCTGGTCGTTCATGGGCCCGCCGTAGCGGACGCCCCAGGTCGGCATCGGGGTCGGCGGGCGGCCCTTCTGGATCGTGTCCCAGGCGACGGTGGCGACGTCCTCGTCAGGGTGCCGGCTCCAGACCTCGTGCAGGTTGGGGGCCTGGACGTCGGCCGGCTTGGCCCCCTTGACCCCTGGGGTGACATAGCGCTTGACGGTGCCGCCCTCGGCGTCGGGGCCGTGGCAGCGGGCGCAGAACTCCACGAAGGTGGCCCGGCCGAGCCGGACCGACTCGGTCAGCTCCTTCTTGGCCGCGGCCCGCTGGCGTACCGGCTCGCGCAGGTACAGGAAGGGCAGGAGCAGGGCCAGGAACACGGTCAGCGCGACCCCGGCGACCTGGTACCGCTCCAGCAGCGGGCCCTCGAGGGCCTCGTCGGTGGGGCCGGGCCGGCGCGACGGCGGGGCCGAGGGGCCGGCCCGCCGGGCCTTCTCCCTGGCCGAGGTGACCACCACGATCAGCGCGAAGAACAGGAAGATGGCCGAGACGACGGCCAGGATCAGGACGGTGGTCCGGCTCATCGCTCAGGCCTCCCCGCCGCCGACGCAGTGGGGGCCGTCCAGCTCCTGGCCGGTGGTGTTGGTCCCCCGGGGCGGGCCGGTGATGATCTTGGAGGTGTCGACCACGATCTTGCTGCCCGACGCCTCGATGGCGAAGCGGTCCAGGCCGCGCGGGGCCGGTCCCTCCTTGTACTCGCCGGCCTGGTTGTACTTGGACCCGTGGCAGGGGCACTCCCACCACTGGGCGGTGGCGCACCAGGGGACCCGGCAGCCCAGGTGGACACAGCGCTGGTACAGGGCCATGAACCCGCCGCCGGCGACGCCGGCGTAGAGGCCCTCGGTGTCGTCCGCCTCGTCGTAGGGGACCAGGTAGAAGCGGCCGTCCGGCACATACGCGTAGCCGTCGTTGGCCTTGATGTCGGCGTTGATGGACTCGGGCGTGCCGGCCCGGATCTTGGTGCCGAACCCCTCGGTGAGATTGGGCCACAGGAAGTAGACGGTGCCGACGCCGAACCCGGCCGCGGCCGCCCCCAGCCCGGCCAGCCAGGCCGTGCGCAGGAACGACCGCCGGCTCACCTGTGGCTTCTTGGCCGGCGGCCGGGGGTTGGCCGGCCGCACCCCCTCCGAGATCGCCATCGATTCCCTTCCTAGATCCCTAGAACTCGAAGAACAGGCAGGTCTTGTCCGGATGGACCGGGGTCGAGCAGGTCTGGGTCCACGGCCACACCCACTCGAAGCTCGGCCCCCGGAAGAACGAGCCGGCCAGCACCAGGACGGCCCAGAACATCATGAACATGGTGAACATCAGGATGGCCAGCTTGCGGTTCTCGGGCCGCATCGACGGGTTCTTGTCGAAGTAGGGGGTGGCCATCAGCACCAGCAGGGCGATCCCGGGGATGGTCACGCCGGCCACCATCGGGTGGAAGTAGCGCAGCAGCTCCTGGAGGCCCAGGAAGTACCAGGGGGCCTTGGAGGGGTTCGGGGTCAGGTTGCTGTTGGCCAGCTCCCGCAGGGGCGCGTTGACCACGATGGAGAACACGGTCACGAAGGCGAACATGGCGAAGGCGGCCACCGCCTCGCGCAGCAGCAGGTGAGGCCAGACGTTGACCTTGTCCTCCTGGCGGGCCTCGGCCCGCTGGATGCCCTCGGGCGGGACCATGGCCAGCAGCCGGTGGGTCTCGCCCTGCTTGGCCGCGGCGCCGGCCTGGCCGGGCAGGCCCTTGGTGGCCACCGCGGCCGCCACCCGGGCAGCCCGCTCCTCGGGGGTGAGCCGCCGGCC